>DAOQTN010000038.1:0-12071 GCA_035340555.1 Anaerolineaceae bacterium
GTAAGCTGAAAAGCGCCATCAGGAAAACGCGGCCGGCAAGCCGTTGTCTGCCGGCAGTTGCCGGCACGCGGATCCCGGTACAGCCCTAGCGATGGGCCCGCAGTGAAAACATCAAGGGGACCCGGGGCATCCCGGGGGGCAGCCGCCAGCGGCCGTCCGCTTCGCGGCGGACAAAGGGGAACATCTCATACACTGTATGGTCGTGCTCATGGAGAAATTCAATGGTCAATCCGGCCTCGATGAGTGCCGTGACAATATCCCCCAAGGTGTGCTGCCACTCATAGGAAATTGTCTGGTTGATCTCGGCGGCGCGATCAGCATAGGATCCCTGCACGGGAAAGGCGGTGGGGGCGGCATCGAAGTAATCGAGCTCCACCCGCCAGTCAGGGCTGGAAACCGCATCCGAAAACACCATCGCAAAGGGGTGAAATTCAGCAATATAAAATACGCCCCCCGGCCGCAGATAACGCGCCACCAGTTTGGCCCAGCCGCGGATGTCCGGCAGCCAGGTCAGCACCCCGTAGGAGGTGAAGACAATGTCAAACTGCTCAGCCAACTGCTCCGGAAGAGCGTACAGCTCGGAGCAGATGAAACGGGCCGGGATCTGCAGTTCCTGGCTGAGCTGTCCCGCCAGAGCAATGGCTGCGGGGGAGAAATCCACCCCGGTAACCACCGCGCCCAGCCGGGCCCAGCTCAGGGTGTCCATGCCAAAGTGACACTGCAGGTGCAGCAGGGATTTGCCGGCCACTGCTCCCAGTTCGCTGCAGACCAAATCATCCAGCTTGTTTTCACCGGCCCGAAAGGCCTCCAACCGGTACAGGTCGGAACGGGCATTGATCTGTGTCCACTCATCCCAGAGTGAACGATTGGCATTGCGGTATTCGTCCATGGAAAAAACGAGTGGCTGAACGGCCAGCCACGTTCTCCTTCCTGATCAAGAATTATGGTGGCCTCCGGGTGGCCATCCGGCGGATGGTTTTGCGGTTTGCCGGCAGCGCTGCCGCGGGAGGACTCACTGCCGGGTTCCATATTGAGATGGATCCCAACTTCCTATGATACCAGAATTATTCACCAGAGTGCACCAAAATCAAAAAATCCTCTAATAGTGTCCACCCGTCCCTCCCCTGCTGGCAAGCCACTGCCCCCCTCCGGGACAGATTGCCCCCGGCGGGAGAATCGGGCCGGCCGGGCGGACCGGAGGTCGGCATGGGGTCGAGCGCGGGGTAAGGCGGAGAGCAGGGCGGGACTGAAGGCAGGGCGAGGCGCAGAGCAGGGCGGGGCGGGACTGAGGGCGGGGCAAGCACCCCGGTAAAAGAAAAATACCGGGGCGTGGCCGGACATAAATCCCCGGGCGCGTGCTATAATTTATTTGAACATGTCCCCCGCCTCCGTCATCACCATATCCCGCCAGATGGGCAGCTTGGGCTCAGCTGCTGCCAGCCAGGCTGCGCCGCAACTCGGTTTTGAGGTCCATCAACGCGAGTTGATCAACCAGGCCGCCCGGCGGGCGGGGGCGCCGGAGGCCGCGCTGGCGGAGCTGGATGAACTTGGCCTGCTGGGGCTGCGCCCCACACCCGAGCAGGTCCAGGCCTACCTGACGGCCGTGCGGCAGGTGATGCTGGAACTGGCCTCTCGCGGCCGGGTCATCATTATCGGGCGCGCCGGACAGGTCATCCTGCGGGATCACCCCGGGGTGCTGCATCTGCGCATCACGGCCCCGCTGGCCGTCCGCGCCCAGCGGATTGCCGACAGACAGCACATCACCCTGAATGCGGCCCTGGCCCAGGTTCAGGCCAGTGACCGCAGCCGGAAAAGTTATCTGAAACGCAACTATCAGGTCCGCTGGGATGATCCGGATTGGTATGATCTGACGCTGAATACTGCTCATTTGACCGTCGAAGCTGTCGCGGAGATCATCTGCACGGCAGCCCGCCGCTACACTTGAAAATGAAATTGGAGGGAGTTTAACGGCTTGGCTGCTGCATCGAACACCCCACCCAGCTTCGCGCACCCCGCCGAAGAAACCTTTGCCCGCATCCTCGATTTTTACGGGATCCAGTGGCAGTATGAACCCCAGACCTTCCCCCTGGAAGTGGATGCTGCCGGGCGGGTCCTGGAAGCCTTTACCCCGGATTTTTACCTGCCGGAGCAGGACCTGTTCATTGAACTCACCACCCTGCGCCCGTCCCTGGCCACCCATAAAAATCGCAAGTTGCGGCGGATGGCTGAACTGTATCCACAGGTGCGCATCAAACTGCTCAAACGCCGCGAGATGCGGGATTTGATGATTAAATTCGGCCTGCAGGCTGAAGCCCGGTCCATTCAAGGCACCGAAGCCCAATCCAATGGAGTCAAACCCTCATGAGTGATTTATCAGATTATGGGGCCCTGGGACAGGATATCAAAGAAATCGTGATTTCCGAAGCCCAGATCCAGGCCCGGATCAAAGAACTTGGCGCCCAGATCTCCCTGGATTACACCGGCCGGGACCCGCTTCTGGTGGGCGTGCTGCGCGGGGTGGTATTTTTCATGGCGGATTTGCTGCGCGCCATCACCATCCCGGTCAGCCTGGATTTTCTGGCGGTGTCACGCTACCAGGAACGCACCGGTGGGGTGCGGTTGTTGAAAGATCTTGACTTCCCGATTGCCGGACGCCATGTCCTGTTTGTGGAGGATCTGATCGATACCGGGCTGACGCTGAGCTATCTGCTGCGCAATCTGCGCGAGCGCCAGCCGGCCAGTCTGGCGGTGTGTGCCCTCTTCAGCAAAACGGAAAACCGGTTGATCGATTTTCCGGTCCAATACAAGGGGTTTGACCTGCCGGACCGGTTTGTGGTGGGATATGGCCTAGATCACCATGAGCGCTACCGCAACCTGCCCTTCATCGGGCTGCTGAAACCCAGTGCGCTCTAACACGCCAGGTTGATTTTCAGCGGCAAATTGATGTTCCCAAATCATTAAAATATTATTATAATCAAGGCATCAGCCTGGATGTTGGCCTGCCGGGCAATTTGATTTCAATACAATAAGGAGTATGTGATGAAAGCAATAAAGTCTGTTCTACTGGTTGTACTTCTGCTCAGCCTGGCCGCGCTGGCCTGCGATCTGCCGGAACTGCCCTTCGGTAATGGCAATGGTAACGGCAACGGCAATGACAACGGGAATGCCAATGTTCTCTTTGAGGATGACTTCTCCAACAAAAACAGCGGCTGGGACCAATTTGATGATGGCAGTTCGGCCACTGATTATGCCAACGGCGGCTACCGCATTCTGGTCGGCAACACCAACTGGTACAACTGGGCCAACCCCTACCAAAGCTTCACGGATGTGCGGGTTGAGGTGGATGTGACCAAGCAGACCAGCCCGGATGGCGACGCCGGGATCATCTGCCGCTACGTCGATACCTCCAATTTCTACTTCCTGCGGATCACCACCGATGGTTACTATGCCATCTCGAAACTGGTCGATGGCAGTGAGACCACCCTGGGCGCGGGTGAATACACCGAGACCGGCGCAGTCAACACCGCCACCGGGGCAGTCAATCACGTCCGGGCGGACTGTGTGGGCAGCTCGCTGACCCTGTATGTCAACGGCACCCTGCTGGAACAGGTGGTTGACAGCGACCTGACCTCGGGCGATGTGGGCCTGATTGGCGGCTCCTTCGACATTGGCGGTGTGGACCTGCTGTTTGACAACTTCGTTGTTTACAAACCGTAGGATTGCCGCGAGATTAATGAACGGTCTGTTTACTGCTGGGGCTGTTGAACAGCCCCAGCAGCTTGATTCTGTTCCTCTTCCTGGAGATAAGCCATAAAAGCCGCCACAACCCGGGGGTCAAACAATTTGCCCGCATTGGTTTCCAGGTAAGTCAGCGCTTCGTGACGCGCCCAGGCCGTATGATATACCCGGTCATGCGTCAGTGCATCCCAGACATCCACCACCGCAAAGATCCGCGCCGGCAGCGGAATGGCCTCCGCCTGCAGTCCCAGGGGATAGCCGGAGCCATCCCAGCGTTCATGATGGCCGTAGGGGATCTCCATGGCCGGTTGGAGGAAGGGGATGTGGGACATCCAGTCATGGGCATAGGTGGGGTGACGGCGCATGACCTCCCACTCCGCGGGGGTCAATGGGCCCGGCTTGAGCAGGATTTCATCCGGCACCGCCATTTTACCGATATCGTGCAGAATGACCCCGCGCCGGATATGCTCCCATTGATCCATTGGGATGCCCAGCCGGTCGGCGAGATTGAGGGTCATGGTCACCAACCGCCGGGTATGATCGCCGGCTTCGGAATTGCGTAAATCCAGGGCCCGTGCCCAGCCACGGATGGTGGCGTCGTAGGCTTCCAGCAGATCCTGGTTGGTGCGCTGCAGTCTGGCAAATAAAAGGGCATTATCAATGGCGATGGCCGCCTGATCGGACATGGTGCGGAGAAAACCCAGACATTCCGTCTCCATGTTGGTCTTCTGCCGGTGATAAATTTCCATGATCCCCTTGACCGATCCCTTGGCAATCAATGGCAGCGCACAATAACAGATAAATCCCTGCTGCCGGGCCGGGGGCAGCAAGAACTGGGGGTCGATGTCTGTCAAGTTAACCATCAAGCGGGGGGCCCGCTGCACGGCAACCTGACTGGCAAAATTTGCTCCCAAGTTGTAGCGCGCCGGATGCTCCGGCATGGTCAATTCATTAAATCCAATCCCGGCCACCCACTCCAGGGTCTCATTCTCTTCATTTAATGTAAGAATATCTGCTCCATCCACCTGCAGTTCGCGGGACAGGTTTTCCAACAGGGCACTCAGGACAATCGGCAGGGCTTCGCTGCTCAGGATGGCCATATCCACGGCGCGCAGGGCATCCAGGCGGGAGAGCTGCCGCTCGAGCTCCTTTTCGGCCAGGACGCGGTCGGTGATGTCGGTATACAGGCTGAGGGCGGCCGGCCGGCCTTCCCATTCAATCCGCACCGATTGAATCAAAATGTACCGCAGAGCCCCTTCCGATGTGACAATCCGGATCGGATACTGCGGTAATATATCCTCGCCCGCGATTCGCCGATCGTAACGCTCCCGGACCTTGACCCGATCATCCGGATGGATGATATTCCAGAGGCTGTCATGGGCCAGCTGATCCGGGGTGTAGCCGGTCAGATTGTAAATGCGCGTGTTGGCAAATACCAGGGCCCCATCACAAATCACGGTGATGGCCTCGCTGGCGTTTTCAACCAGCAGACGATATTTTTCCTCGCTGCGGGCCAGTTCTGCGGTGCGGATCCGGACCTGGCGCTGCAGCATCCGGGACCAGAGGAACAGCACCATCAACATCAAGATCAATGCCGCCAGTGTCCAGATAATATAACCATTCTGCCGGATGAAGTTCTGACGTTCATGAACCCCAAACCACTTTTCATAGAACTGCTGGTATTCCCCGGTGGTCTTGATGATGCCCAGACCGTTGTTGAGGGCGTTGAGCAGTTCGGTATTGCCCGCGCGCACGGCAAAACCATAGGGGCTGGTGTACAGGCTTTCGCCCAGCGCATAAATCCGGGCCATGTGATATTTCTTGATGAAATAGAGTCCCTGCATCTTGTTCAGCAGCGCCGCGTCCCCGCTGCCCAAAGACAGCGCCAGCAAGGCATCTGGAACATTTTCGACCGTGATGATCTCCGCGGTGACACCCCGCTCGATGAGGTAGTCATGCATCAAGCCCCCCGATTGGACAATGATGCGCCGGTCGGTCAGATCGTCAGCAGACTGGATATCCGAATTGGCTGGGACAAAAATATCGAAATAAACCTGGGTGGTGGAGAGGGAAAAATCATAGAGGCTGTCGCGTTCCGCAGAGTAAGCCATGCCAATGATGGCATCAATTTCGCCGGTATCCAGCTTATGGCGGATTTCAGCCCAAGGGCCCAGGACAATTTCGACCTCCATTCCCGCCGCCCGAGCCGCCGCGGTGGCCACCTCCACGTCAAAACCAGCAGGTACATTTTCATCCAAATAGGCATACGGCGGATAATTCCAATCCCCCCCCATGACCAGGACATCCTGCGCGGCCGCAGCCGGTGGTACCCACCGCGGCGAACCAGACCACGTCCAGGCACTGACCAGGCCAAGCAAGCCAATCACCCAAAGCGCCAGAGGCCAGAACTGGTATCGATAAAAGCTGCGGTGCATCAAGCGAAAATGCCGTCTGTTCATTAACGCTCATCCATGTTGCTATTACTATAGCATGAGTTTGGAAAAACGCTACCTTAAATGGGCAGGCATCTTGTATAATCAAGTAAAATTTGTCCTGATTTGAGGTTCATCATGACCATTCCCCCTGATCCTGTTCAAGCCCCCAACCTCCCCGTCCGCAAGTTCCCCAGCTCTACTCTCCCGGTCCGTACCACCAGCAAGAGCCGCGGCCTGATTGCCGGCATTCTGGCCGGATTGCTGGTGATCTGCTGTCTGGGACTGCTGGCCATCTGGGTCGGCACGGAGTCAGGTGTCTCGGCATTTTTGGTTGGTCTGGGTCTGGCCATCGTGCCCGTTCCGCTGTACGCCCTGCTGGCCCTGTGGCTGGACCGGTTTGAACCGGAGCCGGCCTGGATGCTGATCGGCGCCTTCATCTGGGGTGGCGTGGTGGCCACCGCGGTCTCGGCCATTCTGAACACCGCTGGCGGCCTGGCCGTGGCGTTGATGCTGGGTGAGGGGGCCGGCGAAATTTTCAGTTCGGTCATGTCCGCCCCCTTTGTGGAGGAAACCACGAAGGGATTGGCCTTGTTAATCCTGTTCCTCTGGAAAAAGGACGAATTCGACAACATTGTGGACGGGGTTGTCTATGCGGCCATGCTGGGACTGGGCTTTGCCATGATTGAAAATGTCATCTACTACGGCCGGGCCTTTTTTGAAGAGGGCATCACCGGTTCGCTGGCCCTGTTTGTGCTGCGGGGGATTGTCACCTCATTCCTGCACCCCCTCTGCACGGCCATGACCGGTGTCGGGTTGGGTTTGTCCCGTCAGACCACCCGGGGCTGGCTCAAAATCCTGGCCCCGCTGGGCGGCTACTTCCTGGCCATGACACTGCACGGATTGTGGAATCTGTCCGCCGTTTTCGGCGTCTGGCCCGTTGCCTATCTCCTCGTGCTGCTGCCCACCCTGCTGGGTATCCTGATCCTGGTCTGGGTGCATCAAAGCACGGAGGGTAAAATCGTCCGGCAATACCTGATCCCCGAAGTCACCAATAACCTCCTGAATCCGGCCGCCTACGAAGAGATGCACAGCCTGAAGGTGCGCGGCAAGGCCCTCTGGCGGATCCTCTTCTCACAAGGGCTGGGGGCTTGGCAAAAGCGTCTCAAGCTGCATCAAAGCGGCGGGGAACTGGCTTTCCACCGCTGGCGCGTGGCCCGCGGGGTGGTGAAGAACGATGAACTGGCAGCCGCCAAGGCCATTGAACTGCAGCAAACCATGCTTTCGCTGCAGTAGGCGGCAGGAAGCTATCGTAGGCGGCAGTAGGCTGCAGGAGGCTGCAGGAGGCTGCAGGAGACTGCAGCTGCAGGAGACTGCAAATTGCCACCGTGGAAGGCAGGAGGCTGCCGGGTCGGCGGTGGACTGGGTCCGGGCAATTGCCTCGGTGAAGCTCAAACCTTATAAATCCACTGGCATTTTGCCGGATAATCTGCGAGAATCGTGAGCATAATCTGATGCGCACGATTCCGCTTTTCCCCCTCAATACGGTCCTGTTTCCAGGCATGCCCCTGGAACTGCATATTTTTGAGCCGCGTTACCGGCAGATGATTAAACGCTGTCTGGATGAACAGGTCCCCTTTGGGGTGGTGATGATCCGCAGCGGGTTGGAGGCCAATGGTCCTTTGGCCGAGGTGTTTTCAATAGGCTGCACGGCTGAAATCGCCCACGTGGACCCGCTGGCAGATGGCCGGATGAATCTGTTGGTGGTCGGCACCGAACGGTTCGAGATTCTGGCCCTTGATGACACCCTGCCCTACCTGGTCGGCCAAGTGGAAGCCCGACCACTGGGGCACCACCACATTCTGGCCGTGCTGCGTGGGGCGCGGCGGCTGCCGGCGCTCATGCGTACCCACCTGCGCGGCCTGACCAACCCCGAAGCGGTGGATCTGGATCAGGCCCAACTTGATTTTCCCCATGACCCCCTGGCCCAGATGTACCTGGCGGCAGCCCTGCTCCAGCTTCCTGCCATCGAAAAACAAGTCCTGCTTGAAGCCCCCGGCGCACCCGAGTTGTTGGACAGCCTGCTGCGGCTCTACCGGCGCGAAAACGCCCTGCAACAGATCCTCAAACCGCCCGCCAGTCTGGGGGCCGCCCAGCAGGCCTGGCTAAATTAGAGGGCCCGGGTTTGTGCCGCACTTTTGTGCCGCGTCAATGGGCATTGATTAATTAAATAAAAGCAGGGGCTCCAAGTAACCCAACCATCCTACCCACCGCATCATCCTCTTTTGGCCTCTGAAAAACCAACTCGCGCTGTCAAACCAACCAGACTTGCAAGAGGCCCATCTCAGTCCATCAGAGTCTCTCTCAGCTCCACTTTCAAACTATCGAAATTACCTCGGTCCTTATTTCAGGTGTATCGAGTATTGTCGAATTTCGATTGTAAAGTTTCACCGCTGTGAGAGACGATTTCCCGGCGGAGGGGATGGGAACCTTGAGCAAGTTCCTCACAGGCTATTCCCATGTGCTGCGCCGGTCTTCCTTCGGTGGGGGATTTCCAATTTCTCGGAGCTCCCTGCACATTCAGTATAGGGAGATTCGAGGCCGGAGTCAATAGGTTTTGAAAATTTTAAACTTTAAAATTTTTCCGGGTGATTCTCATCGGGAGCGGCAGATTCGGAGCAGTCGGGCACTCTCTGCTATAATACGCTTGGTCCAAGGAGGACAGATTGTCATGCCCATTCAACACCGTGCTGCAGAAACGCGCACCCGCATCCTGCTGGCGGCCGAAACCTGTTTCGGCCAGGCCGGGTACGCGGCCGCCAGCGTGGATCTGATCTGCAAGGAGGCTGGCGTCACCAAGGGGGCCTTTTACCACCACTTTCCGAGCAAGCAGGCCCTGTTTTTGACCATGCTGGATCAGTGGCTGGGACAGCTGGATCAGGCCTTCATGGCCGCCCGCAGTAGCAGCCGCACCATCCCCGAGGCGCTGAACTTGATGGCAGCCCGGAGTGAAATGATCTTTGCCGACCAGCCCAGCCGGCTGCCCCTGCTGATCGAATTCTGGGATCAGGCCACCCGCGATCCCGTCATCTGGCAGGCCACCATTGAGCCGTACCGCCGCTACCATGAATTTTTTGCCCAGATGCTGCGGGAGGGAATGGCTGAAGGCAGCCTCAAACCCCTGGATCCGGATCTGGCCGCCCGCATTCTGGTTGCCATGGCCATCGGCCTGATCCTGCAGGGCCTGATGGACCCCACCGGGGACGACTGGGGGCAGGTGACCCGCGACGGCATTGCGGCCCTGCTGTCTGGAATGATTAATCCAGACTTCAAACCGTGATACAATACCGGGCTGTTGCATACGGAAGGATTACCTGATGAAACCTGTTGTTCTCCTGGCCCTGATTGGTCTGTCCTGTCTCATCGTTGCCTGCACTCCGGAAAAATCAGAAGCCGCCCGGACCGTGGAGGTGTATCTGCAAGCCCTGGTGGAAAAGGATGAAACCCGGCTGGTGGCGCTGAGCTGTCCGGATTATGAGCTGGACGCCCTGCTGGAGCTGGATGCCTTTCAAAATGTCGTCACCAGCCTGGCTGAGCTCAATTGCGCCGACAGCGGTACTGAAGAGGATTTCACCCTGGTCCGGTGCGAAGGCCGGATTCTGGCCTCGTATGGGGCGGAACAACTCGAATTTGATTTAAGTGAGCGGACCTACCGGCTGCTGTCCACCCCGGATGGCTGGCTGGTGTGCGGTGACTGATGCTGACTGCCTACCTACCCCGCTGGCGGGGTGGCCGGGATGTGGTTTGAGCATCGGTTGGCCGTTTGAGCATTGGTGATTGATGTGATGGATACCCGCCGGTGGTTGCCATCGACGGGCTGCAGTCTGATATTTGAAAGGAGAAAACCGGCTGTTGCCTGCCACCGGAAAACGGCGGGCCCGGTTCGACATTTCCCATGGGTTCAATGAAACACTTACTGGTTGGATTATTGGCTTTATCCCTGCTGGCCGGCTGCACCGCCGCTCCGACACTCACGCCGCCCGTCTCAACCCCCACCCCGCTGGCAGCCACGGCCACCTCCCGATCCTCCACCGCCACCACCGCAAACGCTCCCACTGCGTCGGCAACCAGTCTGCCCACTGCGGCCCCAACTGCGGCCCTCACGGCCACCCCTACAGCCGCGCCGGTGGTCATGAACCTGGATCCGGCGGATTGGAAAAATTGGCCGGTGCAACCGGTCGTGCCGGATCATGTGCGCGAGATCTACCAGTTGGGCCAGAGCTTGGGCAACGATCCCCAGGCCTTTTCAATTCTTGGGGACTGTCAGAGCCTGCCGGAGACCTTTCTGGGTGTTTATGAGACGGATCCCACCCGGGTCAGTCAGCTGCCGCTGGAACTGCAGGAGGTGGTGGAACAGTTTGCCGGATCGTTTGACCGCACAGCCCCCACCATCAAAATGGGGACCACGGCCGGCGCCATTTTATGGGAAGACTGGCACGAGAATCAGTACGGCTGCAAGGCGAATGAAACCCCGCTGGACTGTGAACTGCGGATCCACAAACCGGCTTTTGTCATCATCAACCTGGGCACCCATTGGGAAACGCGCAATGCCATGTATCTGCGCAAAATTCTGGACCAGCTCATTGCCGGTGGGGTGGTGCCAATCCTGGCCACCAAAGCCGACAATCGCGAGGGAGACGACCGATTGAACCAGGAAATGGCCCAGCTGGCGGTCGAGTATGACCTGCCGTTGTGGAACTTCTGGGCGGCAGTCGGTGATCTGCCCAACCGCGGTCTGGGCTACCAGAAGGGCAATGAACACATCGGTGAAGTCTACCTGAGCGCAGAAGGCCTGGAACGGCACCGATTG
Source organism: Anaerolineaceae bacterium (assembly GCA_035340555.1). GTDB lineage: Bacteria > Chloroflexota > Anaerolineae > Anaerolineales > Anaerolineaceae > JAGOFZ01. Next base: position 11,041 of record DAOQTN010000038.1, read on the forward strand.
ACGGCATTGGAAGCGCTCAATGCCGTCTGGCGTGCGGTGCGCTGAAACGATGGGCTGAGACCAGCAGTGGAACGGCACCGACAAATAAATCCCATGAACTTATACGATGATCTCCTGAACAGCATCACCATTGATGCTCCGGTTGAGACCGTGCTGGTGGGCGCGTTCTGGACGGCTGTTTGCAGTCGGGGCTGCGGGTTGGCGGCGACCTACAAGTCACCGCGCGAGAACGGCCGCTCGGCAGTGCGCAGGGTGGGGCATCTCACCGGTTCCTCCGCCCGCCAGCTCGCCGAATACATCCGTTCGGACAACCTGCTGGAGGCCAGCATCGGCCTGGCCGCCCTCAACTCCCTGCTCGAGCAGTCTCTGCCGGGTGAAACAGAGCTCAACGCCTTCGAAATCCTGGCCGGGGCTGCCCCGGATCAACCGGTGGCTCTGGTGGGTCATTTCCCATTTGTGGACCGGCTGCGGACCCGGGTGAAGCAGTTGTGGGTCCTGGAACAAGACCCCCTCGAGGGTGATTACCCAGCCGAGGCGGCTCCGGACCTGCTGCCCCGGGCCGCGCTAATTGGCATCACCGCCAGCACCCTGATCAATCACACGCTGGAAAATCTGCTGACCCTGTGTCCGGCCGGGGCCCGCGTCCTGATCCTCGGCCCGAGCACCCCGCTGTCCCCGATCCTATTTGGGCACGGGGCCACCATTCTCGCTGGCACCCGGGTACTGGATGCTGCGCTGGCTCTGCGCTGCATCAGCGAGGGGGCCTCTTTCCGGGAAGTCCAGGGGGTCCGCCTGGTCACTCTGACAAACTCTACAAAGGATATGACCGCATGACAAACCACGAAACCAAAATTGCATCCCTGCTGAATGTGCGGCCGGGCCAGGTGGCCGCGGTGGTGGAACTGTTAGATGGAGGCAACACCGTCCCGTTCATCGCCCGCTACCGCAAGGAAGCCACCGGCAGCCTGGATGAGGAACAGCTGCGCTCCGTGCAGACCGAAATTGACCGGCTGCGGACTCTTGATGAGCGC
>DAOQTN010000039.1:0-11822 GCA_035340555.1 Anaerolineaceae bacterium
CAGGATATGGTCTTCATTAAAGCTGTGCAGCAGGGACGATCCCCGGTGTCCGGATGTGCCAAAGGATACCTGATGGGCGGGGTTGTCCGGATCGGGTTGGTGGGTGTAGTAGGCGGAGATCAGCCGGGGGACATTGATTAATACCTCGTACGGGGCCACTTGGCCGGCCAGCGGATGGGTGCTCATGATTCCTCCTGCCTGTCGAATTGCAAAATGGAAGACTGGTTGTTATCAGTGATGTATGCGCTGATTTATGCTCTGATTTATACCCTGATTTATACTCTGATTGTGCTTTTTTTTGTTGATTTTGACCCTGCCAAAATCCACCTTATTTTTAAGCCCGGTCAGGGGTGTTTGAGGGTACAATGGGGCCAACTGCAGGGAGTCTTTTGGATGTCCCAAAACAAGGCAGTTGATCAACACAAGCGAGAAAATCATGCCAGAAAATAAAACCCTTCAAGACCTGTATGTCAATACCATTCGCTTTCTCTCTGCTGATGGCGTTCAGCAGGCCGGGTCCGGTCATCCGGGATTACCCATGGGGGCCGCACCGCTGGCGTACACCATCTGGACGCGGCATTTGCGTCACAATCCGGCCAACCCCAACTGGCCGGACCGCGACCGGTTCATCCTGTCCGGTGGCCATGGCTCGATGCTGCTGTATGCCCTGCTGCACCTGACCGGTTATGATCTCCCGCTTGATGAACTGAAGCGCTTCCGGCAGTGGGGCAGCCGCACGCCGGGTCACCCGGAATACGGCCTGACCCCCGGAGTGGAGACCACCACCGGTCCCCTGGGACAGGGGTTTGCCAATGGGGTGGGCATGGCCATGGCGGAGGCCCATCTGGCCCGGTTGTTTAACCGCCCTGGTCATGAAATCATCAATCATTATATCTACGCCATTGTCACCGACGGCGACCTGATGGAAGGGGTTGCCGCCGAGGCGGCCTCTCTGGCCGGGACCCTTAAACTGGGCAAACTGATCTACCTGTATGATGACAACCGCATTTCAATTGAAGGGTCCACGGATCTGGCCTTTACAGAGGATCGCGCCAAACGGTTTGAGGCTTACGGCTGGCATGTCCAGCGCATTGCTGATGGCCGGGACGTGGAGGCCATTGACCAGGCGATCCGCGCTGCAAAGACCGATCCTCGCCCATCGCTCATCCTGGTGCGCACGGTGATTGGCTACGGTCTGCCCACGCGGGCCGGGACGGCCAAAGCGCATGGTGAACCGCCGGGAGAAGTGGAACTGGATGGCGCCAAGGATCAACTGGGCTGGCCCCGGCAGCCGCGTTTCCATATCCCGGCTGAAGCCCTGGCGCATTTTCGCCAGGCGGTTGAGCTGGGTGGGCAGCTAGAACAGCAGTGGCAGGCCAAAATGACCGCCTACGCCGCCGCTCACCCCGACCTGGCCGCTGAACTGAACCGCCGCCTGGCCGGAGCGCTTCCCGCCACTTGGGCCTCCGCATTGCCGGACTTCCCGGCCGATCCCAAGGGACTGGCCACCCGCGCCGCCTCGGGCAAGGTGATCAATTGCCTGGCCCCGGTGCTGCCGGAACTGTTTGGGGGCTCGGCGGACCTGGCGCCCTCCAATAACACTTGGATGAACGATATTCCCGCCTTTGGCCCTGACGATTATGCCGGGCGGAATGTCCATTTTGGCGTCCGGGAGCACGGCATGGGCTCCATTGTCAACGGCTTGGCCTATCACGGCGGCGTGATCCCCTACGGGGCGACCTTCATGGTTTTCTCCGATTACATGCGCCCGCCCATCCGCCTCGCGGCCCTGTCTCATCTGGGCTCCATCTGGGTCTTCACCCATGACAGTATTGGGGTGGGTGAAGATGGCCCCACCCACCAACCGGTCGAGCAGCTTGCGGCGCTGCGCGCCATTCCCAACCTGATCACCCTGCGCCCGGCCGATGCCAATGAAACCGCCGCGGCGTGGCAAATTGCCATTGAAAACCGGCACCGCCCCACCGCATTGGTGCTGACCCGGCAGAACCTGCCCACCTTGGACCGGTCCATTTATGCGGCCGCCTCGGGGACCTGCCGCGGGGCCTATGTCCTGGCAGATCTGGGCGGCGCGTCCCCCCGGCTTATCCTGATGGCCTCCGGTTCCGAGGTGGCCCTGATTGTCGCGGCCGGCAGCCAGCTGGCGGCCCAGGGGGTGGCGGTGCGCCTGGTCTCCTTCCCCAGTTGGGAGTTGTTTGCCGAGCAGGATCCGGGTTACCGTGACGAGGTCCTGCCGCCCGGCCTGACCGCCCGCCTGGCGGTTGAAGCCGGTGTGTCTCAGGGCTGGCACCGCTGGGTGGGCCCCCATGGCCGGATCCTGGCGCTGGACCGCTATGGCGCGTCCGCCCCGGCCGGTCAGGTCTTTGAGAATTTGGGCTTCTCTGCCGCCCATATCGTCACCCAAGCCCTGGATCTCATCAAATAACCCAAAGGAGGGGATATGAACACAACCCTGCAACTACTTGCCGTTGGCCAGTCCATCTGGTATGACAATATTCAGCGCTCCCTGCTGCAAAATGGCGCCCTGGCCGGGATGATCGCCCGGGGGGAAATCCGCGGCGTCACCTCCAACCCGACCATCTTCATGAACGCCATCACCAAATCCCAGGATTACGATTCCTCCCTGCTGCCCCTGATTCGGGCCGGGTTAACGGATGAAGAGATCTTCTTCCAGCTGGCCATTGAAGACATCCAGGCGGCGGCAGACCTCTTCCTGCCGCTATACCGCCAAACGGACGGCGGCGACGGGTACGTCAGCCTGGAAGTCAACCCCGATTTGGCCAACGATGCTGCCGGGACCCTTGCCCAGGCCCAGGAACTGTGGCGGCGGGTCAACCGCCCCAACTTGATGATCAAAATTCCAGCCACCCCAGCGGGCATCCCGGCCATCACCGCGGCGATTGCCGCGGGCCTCAATGTCAATGTGACCCTGATTTTCTCGCGCCAGCGCTACGGCGAGGTGATGAATGCCTACCTCACCGGCCTGGAACAGCGGGTTGCGGATGGGCTGGGTCTGGAGCAGATCGCATCCGTGGCCTCGTTCTTCGTTTCCCGGGTGGACACCCATATCGATGCCCGGTTGCAAACGATGATCGCCCAGGGCGGCGCCGCGGCGGCCCAGGCACAATCCCTCTTGGGTCAGGCCGCCATTGCCAACGCGCGGGTGGCCTATGCCGATTTTCAACAGGTGTTTTCGGCGCCGCGCTTTCAGAAGCTCAAGGCCCGCGGGGCGCGACGCCAGCGGCCGCTCTGGGCTTCAACCAGCACCAAGAACCCGGCCTATCGCGATGTGATTTACATTGAAGAGCTGATTGGTCCGGATACGGTGAACACGGTTCCGCCGCAGACCCTGACCGCCTTCCTGGATCACGGCCAGATCCGCCCCAGTCTGCAGGAAAACCTTGACCCGGCCCGGCAGCTGTTTGCCGATCTCAATGCCGCCGGCATCTCGATTGATGAGGTGACGTTGCAGCTGGAACACGAGGGCGTCAAATCGTTCTCCGAAGCCTTTGCGGTCCTGTTGAAAGCCATTCACGACCGCCGCTGAGCTTTGGCCCACAGGCGCCGTCAGGGATGAATGGTCAGACGTCAAAGGCCGCGGATTGAAAGGGCAGCGCACATGATATTAGCTGGGTATGCTGGGCAGGTCAGGCGATTGGCCCTCGTTGGCCCCAGGCCAGCGGGGATGTGGGCTTTGGCCCGAGTCCGAACCGCGGTTTGCTGGCTGGGGGTGATCCTTTTATTGGCTGGCTGCCAGTCGGCCCGGCCGCTGGTGACCGTGGCCCCCGTCTCCCAACCGACGGTGCTGCCAAATCCGACGGCCGCTGCGGTTACGGTGGAGATTACCGGCCGGGTGATTGACCTGGCGGGCAGCCCGATCCCCGATGCCCTGATCGTGCCGGCTGCCCAGGCTGCGGCGGGTTTGTCTGCCGGACCTTCCGCCCGCAGCGATGCCGACGGCTGGTTCCACCTGCCGGCAGCTGATGCGGTGCAGTGGTTGACGGTCACCCATCCGGGCCATATCTCGCGGACCCGGGCTGCCTCCCCGGACGTTCCGGTATTGTTCCGTCTGACGCCGGATGACGGGCGGACCATTGTCATCCATTTTGCCGGGGATACCATGTTTGGCCGCCGCTTTTTTGATCCCAATGAGGACGGTGACACCTCAGACGGCCTGCTGCCGGTTTCCCCCGACATGGCCGACCACGCGGCCCTGTTGGCCCCGATCCAGCCGCTGCTGGCCAATGCAGACCTGACGGTCATCAATATGGAAAGCCCGCTTTCGGATCAACCCTATATCTCTCCCCGGGACACCCGGCCCCAGGCTTTCCACGAAACCAAGGAATATGTGTTTGCCAGCCATCCCTCCGCCATCCCCGCGCTGCAGCAGGCCGGGGTTGATGTGATTGACCTGGGTAACAACCATATGTACGATTTGCTGGAAACCGGGCTTGTGCAAACCATCCAGACCCTGGATGAGGCCGGCCTGCCCCATTTTGGCGCCGGCCAGGATGAGGCGGCGGCCTGGCAGCCGGTGATCATTCCCACAACCGGGCAGACCCTGGCTTTCATTGGCTGTACCACCATCTCCGCCCCCGTTCCCCCGGTGACCGATCATGATGTAACCTATACGGCCTCGGATCTTCTGGACAAGGGCGGGGCCGCCCAGTGCGAGGCGGTGGCCCTCAAAAGGGCGATTGCCAATGCCCGTACGCTCAGCGATGTGGTCATCGTGATGATCCATGGCGGATACGAATATGATCCCAGTCCCTCCCCGCGGGTGGCGGAATTTACCGCGATTGCCCGCCAGGCGGGGGCCAATCTGATCATCAATCACCACCCGCATGTGGTGGGTGGTCTGGAATGGGATGGCACCACCCTGGTGGCCCAAAGTCTGGGCAACTTTGTCTTCGACCAGACCATCTGGCCAACGTTTGAGTCTTATCTTCTGGCGGTGACGCTGCGTGACGGCGAGGTCATCCGGGTCTATGCCGAACCACTGGCCGTGGTGGATTATGTCGCCCGGGGATTGACCGGGGAACTGGCCAGCCATGTTGCCCGCACCGCCGCCGGCTCACCCCCGGGGCCTTTTGTCATGGAAAACGGGGCAGTGGAGGTGGATCTGCAGTCACAAGCCCTGCGGCAGTCTTACACTGCGACGCTGACCGATGAGGGTAACCCCGGCCGGATCATCCCGATCCCGGAAAATGAATGGATTTCGGCCTGCACCGGAGGGGGGACACTGCGTTTGGGGCGGGATTTGCTCTGGGTGGGGGGTTTTGAAAACCAGACGGTATCGGCTTCCCCATCAGCCCCCCTGTTCTGGATGCCCGGGGATACCGTCGAATTTGGCAGCGGATTTGCCTACGCCGGCCGCAGCGGCCTGCGGCTGTCCCGCGGCAGCACCAATGTTCAGGATATTGTCACCACGCATTTGCATCGAGTGCTGGTCACCGGGGGCAGCGATTTGACTGTCGCCGGGATGCTCCGAGCCAGCGCGGGGGCGATTTTGTCGCTGCAGATCAGCTGGTATCCCGATACCCTGGGGCCCTCCGCGACCCAGACCCATTTCCTGCTGGCGGCCGCCACCCCGGATACCTGGGAGCCGTTTCGCCTGGACGTGCAAGCCCCGCCCGGTACCGTGGCTGCCGGTATTTATATCCGCCTGGCGCCGCCGGTGAAAGGCACGGCCACCGCTGACTTTGATGACCTGCGGCTGATTGCCTGGGCTCCGGTGGACACGCCGTTCAGCCCGCGCTATGATTTTGTCCAACTGAGCGACGACTGCGAGGCCACTTATCACCAACAGGTGCTGCCTGGCGCAGAATTTGAACTGTTTCGCTAACTGCCCAGGATGGCCCGCAGCCGGGCGGGCTCGGTGACAGGGGGCAGGCAGACGGTCCCGGTGCAGACATAGGCGGTGGGTTGGTTGTCCTGCGGCGGGCGCTGCTTCAGCAGCGCCGGGGCATCTGCTTCAACTGGATATTCAGCTGCTGCAACAATCACATTATGCGTATAGTGATTGCGGGCCGCGGCCAGCAGCGCTGTCGGCTGCGCCTGGCCGGCCGGCCAGACCACGGCCAGCAGCCGCAGTGGCCCAACCGCGGCATCCAGCCCGCCAAGCCAGCAGCCAAAGGCCAGGGGATGGGCCGCGGCTGAGCTTTGCAGCCCGGCGAGCATGGCTGCAGCCTGGTCAAACCATTCCGGCCGGTCGTCCAGCGCCGCCATAAAGATCAGGGCCTGCGCGGCCAGGGCATTGCCGGAGGGCGTGGCATTGTCCGGCAGGTCCTTCGGCCGTAGCAGCAGGCTCCCGGCTGCGGCAGAGGTGTCGAAGAAGCCACCGTTGGGATCGGCAAAGTCGGCCAGCATCCGCTCCGTCAGATTGCGCGCCGCGCGCAGCCAGCGCAGTTGGCCGTCCGCCTGGTAGAGTGCCAGCAAACCCAGAATCAAGCCCGCATAATCCTCCAGCGTCCCGGCATGCCGGGACGTTCCGCCGCGCCAGGCGCGCAGCAGCCGGTCGTTGATCAGCATCTGCGATAAGAGAAAGTCGGCATTCCGCTGCGCCGCGGCCAGGAAATCCTCCCGCCCCAGCGGATGCGCCGCGGTGGCCAACACCCGCAGCGCCAGCGCGTTCCAACCGGTCAGCACTTTGTCGTCGGTGGCCGGCCGGCTGCGCTCTGACCGGGCCGCCTGCAGCCGGGTCAGGACCCCTGCCAGCGTTTCCTGAAATTGTTCCACTGAGATCCCCAATTTGGCCGCCGCCGCGACGGGCGTCATTTGGGCTTGGAGGATCCAGCGTCCTTCAAAATTGCCCTGGCCGCGGATGGCAAAATACACTTCCACCAGCTGCCATTCGACGGGCGCCAGGAGCGTCTGCAGTTCCTGCCCCGTCCAGGTATAAAAATGCCCTTCCCCGCCTTCCGAGTCGGCATCCAGGCTGCTGTAAAATCCGCCGGCCGGATCCTGCATTTCTGCCAGCATGAAATCCAGCGTCCGAACGCAGGTCTGGCGGAAGCTTTCCTCGCCGGTCAGCTGCCAGGCCTGCAGATAGACCTCCGCCAGCTGGGCGTTGTCGTAAAGCATTTTTTCAAAGTGCGGCACCAGCCAGCGCTCATCGGTGCTGTACCGGTGAAAGCCGCCGCCGACCAGGTCCATCAACCCGCCGCGTTGCATGGCCCGCAGGGCATCCCCTGCGGCATCCCGCGCCCGACCGTTGCCCCGGGCGGCCTGGCGCAGCAGAAATGCAATCGCCATCGGCTGCGGGAATTTGGGGGCTCGGCCCCAACCGCCGTGACGGCCATCCTGGGTGGTGATCAGGACCTCCGCCGCGGCCGGCAGACTGTCGGCGGTGAGGGATCCCGGCTGGGTGCTCCAGTCAGCCCGTTCCTTCAGATGTCGCGTCAGCCGTGCGGCGGCCTGCATCAGGTTGGGACGATCCGTCTCCCAGGCCTGCCGGATGCCGCTCAAGACCTCGCCAAATGCCGGCATCTGGTAGCGGCGCACCGGGGGGAAATAGGTGCCGCCGTAAAACGGCTCCAGGTCAGGGGTCAGGAAGACACTCATTGGCCACCCACCCTGGCCGGTCATCGCCACCACGGCGTTCATGTAGATGCTGTCCAGGTCGGGCCGCTCCTCGCGATCCACCTTGATGCAGACAAAATGCTCGTTCAGCAGGGTAGCAATACCCGCGTCTTCAAAGGATTCGTGTGCCATGACATGACACCAGTGACAGGCGGCATAACCAATGCTCAGGAAGATGGGTTTATCTTCCTGCCGGGCCCGCTCCAGTGCCAGATCATCCCAAGGCTCCCAGTGCACCGGATTGTGGGCATGCTGAAGCAGGTAGGGCGAAGTCTCGTGGATCAGCCGGTTGGTCATGGGGCGGGCTTGATTTCAATCAGGGTGTATTTTTCTCGCCGCAGCGCTGACATCAGGGAGAAAAAGACCGCCTGCAGGCCGTATTTTTGGCGCAGCATCCGGCTAATTTTTGGTCCCATTTCACCGCCTGCCTCCAACTCACGGGCCACGGCCGGCTGCCAATCCCCGACCAGGTCCCCGTTGACCTTGCAGGGGGCGACTTGCACCTGGGAGTGGTTGCGGATTCGTTTCACCTTGCCCGAGTTGGCAATGGTGCGTACGTACACACAATGCTCATCAAGCACAAACCAGACCGGGGTTCGGACACCGGTGCCGTTGCGGCGGAAGGTCTCCAGATTCAGATAGGCGTGGCCGGATAGATGTTCAAAAGGTTTTGTGAGTTTTGCTTCCACTGGTTTGGTCTCCACTGGTTTGGTCTCCATTGGTTTGGTCTCCATTGGTTCGGTCCATTGGTTCGGTTTCCATTGGTTTGGTTTCCATTGGTTCGGTGTCCATTCGATTTGTTCCGAGGATATTTGTTTCCAATACGTTTGATCCCAGGTGATGCTCCGCAGGGCGAGTTTGCGGCTGGGGTCTCAACGGGCGAATTTCCGCCGCAGCCATTTTTCAATTTCGACAATCAGGTAGGCGCCCAAGCTGACCGCAATGATGTCCACCCACAGGATGAATGGAAGGGGGGCGCTGCCAAAGATCGTGTTCATGAAGGGGGCGTAGGTATACAGCAGCTGGATCAGGATCATCAGCAGACTGCCCCCAATGGCCCAGGGGTTGGAGAAGAAGCCCAACTGGAAGGGGGAGAGCGTCAGGGAGCGGGCGTTGAACAGGTACAGCAGTTCGACGAAAATCACCACGTTCACCGCCACGGTGCGGGCCTCTTCAATGGAGGCGCCGCGGGACAGCTCATACTCAAACAACCCAAATGCCCCCGCCAGGATGAAAATGCTGACCAGGATGATGCGCCAAATCATTGTGCGGCTGAGCAGCGGTGAGCGGGGGTTGCGCGGCCGTCTTTCCATCAGGCCGGGTTCCTTGGGTTCCAGCGACAGGGCCATGCCCAGCACGGCCGCGGTGATCATATTGATCCATAATATCTGAATGGGCAGGATGGGCAGGGTGGCCCCGGTGATGATCGCCGCCAGCAATACCAGCCCCTCGCCCAGATTGGTGGGCAGGGCCCAGGAGATGAATTTGGTCAGGTTGTCGAACACGCCGCGGCCTTCTTCGATGGCAGCTTTTATTGTGGCAAAGTTGTCATCGGTCAGCACCATGTCGGCGGCTTCCTTGGAGACATCGGTGCCCGTGATCCCCATGGCCACCCCGATATTGGACTGCTTGAGTGCCGGGGCGTCATTGACCCCGTCCCCGGTCATGGCGACGACATGCCCGCGCGCTTGCAGGGCCTCCACCAGGCGCAGTTTTTGTTCCGGGGCCACCCGGGCAAAGACATTGACCTTCTCGGCCTGTTCAATCAACTCCGCATCCGACAGTTTCAGCAAATCCGCCCCGGTCAAGACCGTGGTGCATCCATCCGGGCATAACCCAATTTGCCGGCCAATGGCGGCCGCTGTCAGGGCATGGTCGCCGGTGATCATTTTGACCGTGATCCCGGCCCGCTGGCTGGCCTGGATGGAATCCACGACCTCCGGCCGGGGGGGATCGATCATGCCCTGCAGTCCCAGCAGGGTCAGTCCGGTGATATCGTCAAAGGTGAGCTTGGTCGCACCCGGTTTTTCCAGCCGGGCGAAGGCCAGCACACGCAGTCCCTGGCTGGCCATCCGTTCCAAGGCCGGGCGAAAGACATCACTGCCGCAGCTGATCACCTGACCGGAGCTGTCCAGGGTCCCGCTGCAGCGCTCCAGCAGCACCTCGGCCGCTCCCTTGATATAAACCATGCCATCGGCATGCAGTGTGGCCATGTACTGGTGCTGGGAATCAAAGGGGATGGCATCCAGCCGGGCCGGATAATCGCCCGGTTCCAAGCTGAGCCCACCCTTGCGGCCGGAGACCAGCAGGGCCCCCTCCGTGGGATCGCCCTGGATGGACCAGACCCCATCCGTTTCGACCAGCTGGCTGTCATTGCACAACACACCGGCTTTGAGCATTTCACCCACCGCGGCATCCCCAGCGGCATTGGCGGACAGCGTCCCCTCCGGCTGGTATCCCACCCCGCTGATGGTGTACGCCCCACCCAGGGTTTGCAGCGCCTGAACCGTCATTTGATTTTGGGTCAGTGTACCGGTTTTATCGGAACAGATGACGGTTGTGGACCCCAGGGTCTCAACGGCCGGCAGGTTGCGGATGATCGCCCGGCGTTTGGCCATGCGGGAGACCCCGATCGCCAGAGTGACGGTGAGGGCGGCCGGCAGGCCTTCGGGAATGGCCCCCACAGCCAGGGCGATGGCCCCCATCAGCGTGTCGACAACCGGCTGCCCCCGCAGCACGCCCACCCCAAAAGTGAGGGCCGACAGGATTAAAATGGCCACCAGCAGCACCCGGCTGAACTGGCTGATTTTCCGGGTCAGCGGAGTTTCCAGTTCAGTTGCGCTGGAAATAAGCTGCGATATCCGGCCAATTTCGCTGTTGTCACCTGTGGCAACCACAATACCCGTGGCCGTGCCGTAGGTCACCAGGGTGGAGGCATAGGCCATGTTCCGCCGTTCCGCCAGCACCGCATCCGGCTCAATCAGCAGTTGGGCGTCCTTCTCGACCGGGACCGATTCCCCGGTTAATGCCGCCTCGGTGACCTGCAGATCACGGGAGGCGGCCAGCCGCAGATCCGCCGGCACCCGGGCTCCAGCCTGCAGCTGCACAATGTCACCGGGGACCAATTCCGCCGCCGACAGCCGCAGGACCCGGCTCCCGCGCACGACCACAGCTTCGGCAGTCATGGTCTTGGCCAGTGCTGCAATGGCCTGTTCGGCCCGCGCCTCCTGGATATAGCCCACCACCGCGTTGACCAGCACCACCCCCAAGATGACCAGGGCATCGGTCAGATCTTTCAGAATGCCGGTGACCAGACTTGCCACCAGCAGGATGATCACCAGGGGGTTATTAAACTGCAGCAGAAAACGCAGCAGCGGGCTTTTGCCCTTTTTGGGGGTGAGCGCGTTCCGCCCAAATCGCTCCTGGCGATGTTTCACCTCGAACCCATCCAGACCGCGCTCAAGATTGCTGTCCAGCAGTTCAATGACCTCTTTTGCCGGCAGATGCTGCCAGTGCTTGCCAAGTAATGAGTTCATATTGATGATCCTTTTGATAATCTTTTGGTTAATATCCGTCTGGTTTTCCAGCCCCGATAGGCGAATAAAAACGGCAGACCGAGCCACATCCCCATCCCCACCAGCCATTCCAGAGGCCGGGCTTTCAACTTCAAGGCTATGGCATCCACGACCTCGGTGGTCTGGTCGTCCACAGCGGTGAATGTATGGCGATGCAGCCATTCGGCAAAGGGTCCCTGGATTTGCCGGTCACTGAAGCCTGCCTCGGAGACATCACCAATGCCGGCCAGCCATCTGACCGGCAGGGGGCCGATCCAGAGTACAAAATCGAGAACATCGCCGTCTTCCAGCGCCGCTGCGGAGGGACGGCGAAATTTCACGCAGACCGGTGGCGGGGTGATGGCCGCCATGCTGGCCGCCTGACGGTGGAATTCCCACACCCGGCTTTGTGATGCCTTCACCCGAAAACGATGCTCATAATTCATTTCTGATAACCTCATCAAGAAATATACGCTTTTTTCCACCCCCGCGTCAAGTTATTTTCACTTTAAACCCTGTACCGGCCGCTCCCCCTTTGGCGCCGCCCAGATCTTCTCCCAACCCGGCCGCGGCGTGGAACGCCTCCCTTCCTGTCGGAGGGTGTTCCTCGGATGAGTGTGCACGCAAAGGTTGTCAAGTAAAAGGAGCCTGAGGTAGGATAGGGGTTAC
>DAOQTN010000040.1:0-11494 GCA_035340555.1 Anaerolineaceae bacterium
CAAACCCTGCAGAAGCCTTCTGGTGGTCTTACAGATGCCTTCGTACTGCTTCGAAATCCCTTGTGAAATACCCGTTGAAATACATTCCCAGACTCGCTACAATATTAACATCTCTTTAATCTCGACAATCGAATAGGAGGTGACGAGTAATTCCTGTCTGCCCACAGCATTCACCGGTAGGGGGCTGCAATAATCACCCATTATGTTTTGCATTTTTGGGAGGAAAAACCTATGAAGCACATCCGTATCCCCATACTCCTGGTCAGTCTGTTGATCACCTTCAGCCTGCTGACCAGCGCTGCTTGGGCGGCCACTCCACCCCAGGATGATGGCCCCAGCGGCCCGGCAAGGCCGACGGGGCAAACATTTACCGGCACGGCACCGGCCCGGGTTGCTGGTGGCGGGGGCATTCAATCGCTTGCCGGCAGCACAGTGGTCTTTGCCCCGGGCGCCGGGGGGGCCACCTGCTATGAACCCGGCACCGCCCAGACCTTCTGCTTCCAATCCGACAGCTACACTGCGGACTGGGAATATGTCTATAACAACTGGCTCAAGTTCCCATCCAGTTGGGTGGTGAGCAATGCCTATGTGGTCGGCACCCCGACCTGTGCCAATGGCGGCATTTGGGGCACTTTCAACTGGAGCTTCCAAACCGCCTCCTATGAAGTCAATCTGGCCCATCAGCGCAGTCAGGCCTCCACCGATCACTGCGTGGCCACCTACTGTGTGGACGTGACTCCCGCTGCCGGCGGAATGGACGTTCCAGTCTCGTGGTTCTTCGATGGTGACGGTTATGGCGGTGCCCCCCACTGGCCCTGCAGCAACGACGGCTACGCCCCAACCGGCAGTGGGTTAACCTGTGATGAAGCGGTTAACCCAGCCGCGATCATCCCACCCTGCACCTATATTCCCCAGGTGATCCTGACCCCAGAGGAAGTGGTCACTGAAGGCTGCAGTGGGGCCACACAAACCCACACATTCACCCTGGAAAACCAGGTGGGTTACGATGACACCTTTTATCTCTACTACGAATGGGACTTCCCCGGCGCGCTCACCGCACCGGCATCCATAACCCTGCCCAATGGGGGAGCCACTACCTTTGATGTGACCATTGAGCCGCGCGCCTGCATGGAGCCGGGTGAATATCATGTGAATATTACCGCCTCAGACTTTACCTATGCCGACACGGCCACCATCACCAAGGAACTGTACGGCCCTGATGGATGGTCCCAGATCGCAACCAACCCGGTCAATGCCATGGATAATGTGCTGGCGGCTTACGATGGACTGGTTTGGAGCATTACCGGCTATGGGTCAACCGGCGTCTCCACCTACGATCCTGTCGCCAAAACCTGGGCGACCATCGCCGACTCGGCGCCGCCCTTTACCAACTATGCCCGCTCCGGCTGCCAGATCGGCAGCAAGGTGTACATCTACGGCGACGCATCCGGAAGTTATACCGGCCTGTGGAGCTACGCCATGGATACCAACACCTGGCTGCAGGAGACCCCCGGCGGTACCCCACCGTCCGAGAATGCCATCTGGGCTCCCAGCTGGGTCGCGGATGAAGCCAACGGCCTTTGCTACCTGACCGGCGGCGCCACCACACCGGGTGGCGGGGACCTGGCAAAAGTATATGTCTATGACGCAGTCGCCAACGCCTGGCTGGCCCCCCTGCCGGACTTCACCTCTGTGCGCGATTTTCATGCCGCCTACCTTTTCACCCGCCCGGCGGACAGCCATCCCCTGCTCTGCGTGGCCGGCGGAGTGAACGCCGCCAATGCATTTCTGGATTCGACCCAGTGCTATGACTTTACCACCGCCGCCTGGGAGGCAGAAAACGCCACCCTGGGGGCCACCCCCTTTGCCTGGTGGGGCATGGGCTACACCCAACGCACAGTCAATGCAGGTGAACTCTGGTTGGTGGCCGGGGCCGATGGAACCGGATCTTTAACCAACCAGACCTGGTACTATAGTGTCACCGATTCCACCTGGTATGACTATGGTCCCCTGGAAAGCGGGGCCTTCTACCGTACTGCTGCGGTGACATTGGATGATATGGTGTACCATGTGGGGGGATCGATTGGTTCCTTCTCCCCATCGGGTTTGTCGGATATCTTCGTGCGGGACTGCCCGGCATGTACCGAGCCGGCGCTGCAATTCTCACCGGATCATTTTGAACTGGTCACGAAGACAGACACGCTGTCGACACAATGGGCCTCGCTCTGCAATATCGGGGCGGAGCCGCTCGAGTACACCTTTGACGACGCTGGGACAACCTGGCTGATCGAGGAACCACTCAACGGCACGGTGGCGCCCGGTGAATGCACATTCCCGGTCATCACGTTTGATACCACCGGGCTTTCAGCCGGTGGCTATGTCGCCAATCTCAATGTCAGCAGTAATGATCCCTACAACCCACTGCTGGTCCTGCCGGTTCAAATGACGGTGCTGGATTCAGCCGACCTGGTGGTCGCGCCGGAGTTCATTGAAACCAGCGTCTTGATGGGGGAGGAAATTGATGAGGTCTTGAATATTGCCAACACAGGCAATGCCCCCATGCACTACCGCCTGCTGGAGTACAACCAGCCGTTCAAAGGCACCCAGAGCACCGGTCAGGGGGAATGGCTCTATCGCGCCGAAACGGGAGTGCTGATGGACAGCAATTCCGGCCCACAGCTGGCCTACCCAGCCGCCTACCGCTGGACTCCCGCCACCCCACCCAAGGGCGGGGGCATGAGCATCCTGGTCTACGCCGACGATTACTACCATGCCGCGCCCAGCACCATGGTGGACCAGGCGCTGCGCTACCTTGGCGTGCCCTACACCGCCTTCTACAACGGCGACTTCCCCGGATTCCAAGCAGCCCTGGAAAATGACGGGCCCTGGGACCTCGTGCTGGTGAGCCATGAAAACTTCACGAGCCCAGGCAATGACTTCCTGACCGCGTTGAACGATTATGTGACTGCCGGCGGCAATCTGATTATCAGCAGTTGGCAGATGAGTTCCTACGCCAGCCACCCCCTGTGGACCACGCTGGGGGTCACTTGGGCGGCCGATGATAACGACCCACCGGATCCCGTTTACTGGTGGCTGCCCGATCATCCCAACTTCAACTACTTTGATCCATTACCCGAACTAACCTCGCTGACGGGGGGACGTTACGGCACCTATGGTCAGCATGTTGAGCCATTGGGTGGGTTTGTCGCCCTGGCCGGCTACACCGGTACGCCAACAACCAATGAAGCGGCTCTGGTCACCCGCGGTAGTGATGGCGGCACAATCTTCAAAGCCTTTGCCGATGGGCAAAACGATGCCGACCTGGATCTGGATGGCATGCCAGATAATGCTGAACTGTGGTCCAACCTGATCCGCGGTATCCCGGACTGGACCTATCCCGATATTCCATGGCTGAGTGCCGCTCCGGTGGATGGTGCTCTGGCCCCAGGCGAGAACGTGGATGTAACCCTCCACTTTGACGGCGATGGGCTGATGCCGGGCACACACACCGCGTCACTGGTCTTGTTCAACACGGCCATCGGCGAATCACCCCGCATCATCCCACTCTACTTTGAGGTGGTCAACCTGCCGGAGCTTGTCAAAACTGCCCCGGCTGAAGTGCTGCCCGGTGAGCAGTTCACCTACACTCTCACCATGGATCCCATCGGGTTTAACGACATGGTCATTACGGATCCGCTGCCCGCGGGTGTGTCCTATGTACCCGGCAGTCTGTTGGTGAACCCGGATATTGGCGCCTATGGTTATGACAGCGGCAACAATAGCATCTACTGGGATTCAGCGCCGCTCAAATCAGGGCTGAACGACTGGAAGCCGGCTGCAGTCCAAGGAATCGGTGGCACCGTTCCACCGCAGTTGCATACTTCGGCGGCCGTTCCACTGGTAACTCCCCGGCCAGCAGCCAATCCCAAAGCGGTATTGTGGGATCAACCCCTCAGCACGGTCAATCAGAATGCCTATGTCAATCAGGAGTTTACAGATAACCCGACTTACTCTGCCTACCTGGCCGATGACTTTGTGGCGGATTCGGCCTGGGCAGTCGGCACCATCTTCGTTCCCGGCGGTGGCTGGAACGGCTTCACCACCCTGGCCAACGCCAGTGCCCTCAACTTCCTGATCTACACAGATGAAGGGGGGGTACCGGCTGGCGACCCATCCGGCGCAGGGGCCCCACCGATTTGGGCCATGAGTGTTGCGCCCACCGACCCCCAGGTGGTCATCAGCACCGGTTCCAGTGGTCTGGAATCGAATGTCACCCTGACTGTGCCATCCTTCGTCATCTTGCCGCCCGGCCACTACTGGCTGGTATTCTACCCATCCTTGGCCTTTGCCGGCGGCGGACAGTATGGCCGCCAGCCAGCCGACACCACCAATGGCCTCACTGGTCAGTTCATCAACCCCGGCGGTGGCTTTGGCTACGGCACAGCCTGGCAAAACTGGTCTGTCGTCGGAGTAACCCAGGCCGACATCGCCTTCCGCTTGGAAGGGATCGTCCTGACTCCGCTGACCATCACATTCGATGTAACCGCGGAGGCCGAAGACACCCCAGTCACCAACACGGCCTATCTGGATGTCAGCCGGTTTGAGGTGGAAGCCAGTGCGACCACCATGATCCTGCCGAGCCCCATCAAATACATCTTCCTGCCGGTGGTTGTCAAGTAAGTCTGATCACTTGCAGAACTCAAGCGCCGGGCGGGAACTCCCGCCCGGCGTTTTGCTATCCTGGGTGACCATATCCTGTTTTTTACCCTGGAATAGCCATCCTGGCCTGGTTGGGACTGATCGCTGTCCGGGGAAATGGCCGGCAAGGTTCTGTTTGAACGTCAGTACAACGAATAACCACGGCATCCGCTCCGCTTTTATTGCGACGGGGTCGAGCCCAGGACCTTCTCCAATCGCTCGAGGATCAGCACGGCAGTGGCACACAGCAGCATCAACAGGGTGGCCATGGCCAGAGCCTGGCCGTAATTCATCGCGCCGGGCTGAGAGAGAAACCGGTAGACTGCCACCGGCAGGGTGGGGGTCTCGGGGCGGGCCAGGAAAGTCGTGGCCCCAAACTCCCCCAACGAAATGGTAAAGGCAAAAACAGCACTTGCTGCAGCCGCACGGGCCACAATGGGCAGGTCTACTTCCAGCCAGACCCGCCACGCCGGCGCACCCAGGACTGCCGCGGCCTGCCGCAGTTCAGGCGGGATAGCGGCCAGGGCCGGGTACAGGGTACGGACCACAAAAGGCAGGGCAACCAGGCTGTGTGCCAAGGGGATCAACAGCGGAAATGAGCCCACATCCCATGGGGGGCGGTTGAACACAACAATAAACCCCAACCCGAGGGTAACCGCCGAGGCGCCCAACGGTAGCATCAAGAGCGGGTCCAGCACGGCATTCAATTTTGAACGATGGGCCAAGGCCCTGGCCGCCAGGAATCCCAGTCCCAGCGAAATGAGCACCGTCAATCCGGCATAGCTCAGGGAATTCCGGGCGGCCTCCACCGGGGGAACGTAAAAGAAGGCCCCACGTCGATTGATGAACAGTTCGCGATAATAGTCCAGGGTCAACCCGGTTTGGATCGCCCCGCGCTGGCCGCGGTCTGCCTCCAAGCGGGTGATCGAGCGGGAGGCCAGCGCCAGCAACGGCAGCACAAACAGCAGCACCAGGCTGGTTGCCGTGACCACCACAACCAGGCGCTCCCGCCAGCCCCGCGGACGGCGCTGCCCTTCTCCACTTAACCGCGGCGTTAATGGAATGTTGCGGCCGCGTACCAGCCGGGAATACAGCGCTGTCAGAGCCAGTGTCGCCGCCAGTTGCACTGCGGAAAGCAACCCCGCCAGAGGGAGATTAAGCAAATGCAGCGCCTGGATGTAGATTTCCACCTCCAGGGTCGCATACTGGGGCCCGCCCAAGAGCAAGATCACACCGAAACTTGTAAAATCAAACAGAAAAATCAGCAGTGCGGCGGCTGCCAATGGTGGACGCAGCAGGGGCGCTGTCACTTCCCAAAAAGTTCGCAGCGGTGAGGCTCCCAGAGAACGGGCGGCCTGCTCCAGCCGGGTATCCAGCTGCGCCCAGGCACTGCCCACAACCCGCAGCACAACGGTGGTATTGTAAAAAACATGCGCCAGGAGGATAGCTCCCAGCGAATTCAAGAATTGAACCGGCGGTGAGGTCAAATTGAACCAATCCATCAGCAGCAGATTGATCCACCCGCGCGGGCCCAGCAATGCATTAAAACCTGCGGCAGCCACCACCGTGGGTAAAATAAACGGCAGCGTGCTGAGCGTACTGATCAATTTTTTACCGGGAAAGCTGAACCGGGCAAACACCCAGGCCGCCGGCAATCCCACCAACAAGGTCAACAGCGTGGACAGCCCGGCCTGCCAGATGGTGAACAGGAGCGGCTGACCCAGCCGGGCCCAGGCATCAAAGGACAAGCCTTCTGCCAGCGCTCCCTCAAATGCCAACCGAAAAATCGCCAGCAGCGGGCGGAAGAAGAAAAAGGACAAAAAAGCCAGCGGCAGCAGCCAGAGCCACAGCCAGCCTTGTTGTCTCAGCGCAGAACGGATTGGGACCATTCCTGGATCCAGCGATCCCGATTTTCCGCCACCAAGCCCGGATCCAGCAGGGCCGGCTGGTCAACCGGTGGCGTAAAGCGCGTAAATGGCTCGGGCAGGGCGGCATTCGAATTGACCGGAAAGACAAACATCTGTTCAGGCACGTCTTCCTGGAAGGGGACACTGAGCATGAAATCAACAAACTGCTCGGCCAGCATACGCTGCGAAGTACCGGAGAGGATTCCCACAAATTCTACCTGGCGGTAGCAGGCCAGTGGACCGGTGATGGAGGCCGTGGGGGGTTCGGTGACGGGGGGATCGGCAAAAATGTATTCCGCCGCCGGGCTGGAGTTATAGGAAACGACCAGCGGCTGCGGCCCGCGCCCGGAGGAACCGCTGAAGTTGGTATAGTAGGCGGTTTCCCAATCATTCACCACAACGACTCCATTTTCTCGCAAGTCCACCCAGAAATCCAGGTACCGTTCCTCGGAAAAGTTCGCAATTGTGGCCATCAAAAAGGCCAAACCCGGCGATGAGGTGGCGGGGTTTTCCACAACCAGCAACCCGGCATATTCGGGTTTTGTTAGGTCCGACAGAGTCTGCGGAACCGGGAGCTTGTGATCCTCAAAATAGGCCCGGTCGTAATTAATGCAAACATCGCCATAGTCCACGGGCAGCGCCCCGTTTTCAGGATCCAGTCGAAAACTGGCTGGGATATCTGCCAGAAGGGGCGAATCATATGATTCAAAGATCCCCGCCTCCAGAGCGCGGGCTAGGAACGTATTATCCACGCCATAGAAGACGTCCGCCTGGGGAGCCTCTTTGGACAGGATGGCTCGATTAAGCGCGGCTCCAGTATCACCGGAGGGAACAAAGACCAACCGGGCATGATGGGCCTGTTCAAACTGTGTCACCAACTCGGCACTGATGGCAAACGAATCATGAGTCATCACCGTCAACGTGCTGACAGCAGTGGTCCCACCACTGGGTGTGGCGGTGCAGCCCGCCAGAAGGAGTGCCACAAGGGAAATGTATAGAAGGCGAACCGGTTGAAACATTAAGTCTCCTTTACAGTTTTGGATACAGTTTTGGAAGGGTTGCTTTTTGGGATTGTCCTTTTTCCGGGGCGTAGCAAGGGCCGCCCCCAGCCAGCTGAAATCCATGCGGCGCAGGACGGGGGGGCACCAGCCTTTTAATTAAAAGGATCCGAATGCCATACCAAATCCCAGAACTAAAGATCAAATCTCAGATGGACACAAATTATCAAGCCGTCATGCAGCCGAATGCTGGCGCGCGGTTCAGCCAGGGCGTTGCTGACGCCGCGGGTGCGATCCGGCCAGAGTGTCTCGGCATGCAAAGGATAACGCAGCCCCAGGGTGGTGACACCGCAAGCCGGCCGGCCGAGGGGTAGCAGGGAAACGGTCTCCCCGGGTTGACCCTCAATGAGGGCGGACTGACGGACGAGCAGGACCTCAGTTTGGCCATCGTCCAGGCGCAGGTCGCAGTCGGCCAGATGGGGGCGCGCCAGCAGGAAAAGATTAGCCAGGGTTTGATCCAGCCGCCCACCCACGCCGGCGATGATACGCAGGGTCCGATAGCCTCGTTTGACAACCGAATCCAGAGCCAACTCCAGATCGGACTCATCCTTTTCCACCGGGAAGCGTTCAACCGGCACGCCGGCAGTTTCCAGACGGACGACATCCTGGAGGGACACAGAGTCCAAGTCTCCAATCAGAAGATGGGGCTGGCGTTGCAGTAACTTCAGGTGTTCCAATCCCCCGTCCACAGCAACCAGAAAATCATCGGGTTGGATGAGCGCCGCCACCCGGCCGGCGGCCGGCAGCTCACCATTGACAAACAACAAGGCTCTTTTTTTATCCATAAATAAAACACCCTCGCCGGGAAGGGTGTCTGGTAAGCTTGCTGGGCAACGTCCCTCCGCCGGCATGATCCGGATCAGGTAATGCGGGTCGAGAGCATCAACTCTCCTCTCAGCCTGACAGGCCAGGCTCCCCGTGTCGTTCAATTGTAAATAGTGTATCGCGTTTTAAGGGAAATGTCAAAATTTCGCCGAATCTTGTTCGTCGGATCCAGGTTTAACCGCCAATCACGCCCCAATCGGAGGGCTTGAAGGCACCATAAGGTTGAAAAGAGGGTCAACAAGTTTCCTGTCACCAAAACCAGAGAGCGTCTCTCCCGACGGGTTTGGCGAGGGCGGATTCAGGTATAATAGTTTTGCAGGCCGGCGCAATTTCATCGTCCGGCATCTCCGGGAGGTGACATGGGATTAAATACCATCTATTTGATTTGCGCCATCGGCGGTGGGACCATCCTGGTCTTGCGGTTGGTGATGATGATCATTGGGATGGATCACGGCGATGGACCGGATGCCCCCGTTGATCTTGATCATGACGGGACGGTTGATGGTCACGATGCTGGCGATAGCGGGGCAGGGATGAAACTGTTGTCGCTGCAATCCATTGCTGGATTCTTCACCATGTTTGGTCTGGTGGGGTTGGGGCTGCTGCAAATCAAGGTGGGCGCCATTTGGAGCCTGCTGGGGGCCTTGGGTGCCGGGATGCTCACCGCCTGGGTTACTGCTCTGATTTTTTATCAGATGCGGCGGCTCCAGTCCGAGGGCACCATGGTTATCCAGGATGCCATTGGACAGGTTGGCTCGGTCTACCTGACCATTCCGGAGCAAGGAACCGGTGTGGTTTCGGTGGCAGTCAAGGGCACCCTGCGGTCTCTGGATGCGGTTTCAGAGACCGGTCAACGCCTCCCCACCGGCACCATGGTGCGGGTCACCGGCATCACTGCCGGAAAAATACTCATCGTCGTTGCAGAAACGACCAATCATTCTTAATTTTCTTGAGGAGGTTTTAGATGCCTGATTTTCTGATGCTGGCAATCATTGTCTTCATCATCCTGATGTTCTTTGCGGCGCTGTATATGGCCAGCCGGTACAAGCGCTGCCCCTCGGACAAGATCCTGGTCATCTCCGGTAAAGTCGGCAAAGGCATGTCCAGCAAGTGCATGCATGGTGGTGGGGCTTTTGTCTGGCCCGTGGCGCAGGAATCCCGTTACATGAGCCTGACGCCATTAACCATCAATATTCCGCTGCAAAATGCCCTCTCCCTGCAAAACATCCGGATTAATGTCCCCAGCACGTTCACCGTAGGTATCAGCACTCAGCCCGAAATCATGACCGTCGCTGCCGAACGCCTGGTGGGGCTCACCCCAGCTTTGATTGAAGCCATGGCCAAAGAAATCATTTTCGGCCAACTCCGCCTGACGGTGGCCTCTCTGACCATTGAGCAGATCAATCAGGATCGCGAGAGTTTCCTGGAAGCAGTGCGAAAAAACGTGGAACCCGAGTTGAACAAGATCGGGTTGTATCTGATCAACGTCAACATCACTGACATCACGGATGAAAGCGATTACATCGAGAGTATTGGCAAGAAGGCGGCTTCCGAAGCGGTCAACCAAGCCAAGATTGATGTCGCCCAGCAGACCAAGAAGGGCTCCATCGGTGAATCGGATGCCAAGCGCGAGGAGACCATCCGGGTTTCCGAAAACCTGGCGGAAGCCGAAAAAGGCAAGACGGCGGCTCTGGCCGGTCAACGCATTTTCGTTCAGCAACGCGAGGCGGAAGCGGTGCGTGGTGAAAACAGCTCACGCGCTGAAATTGCCGCGTCCAATGCCGAACTGGAAGTCCAAAAGGCAACCGCCATGCAGCGCGCTGAAATCGCCAAGCGTGAAGCGGAAAAGGCCATCCAGATAGCTGAATATGAAGCCCGGATGGCGCTGTTAAAGGCCGAAGAAATTGCCCAGCAGGAAATCAACAAGACGAAGCAGGAAATCGATGCCGAAGCCAACGCTGAACGCGTCCGGCGGGAAGCCCGCGGTGAAGCTGACAGCATTTTGATGAAGTATCAGGCCGAGGCGGAAGGTTTACGCACCCTGCTAGAATCCAAGGCGGCCGGCTACCGCAGTCTGATCGAAAGCTGCAACGGGGATGCCCAGGCAGCCGCCAGTCTACTGGTCATCGAAAAATTGAGTGACATGGTCCAAGCTCAGGTTGAAGCCATCAGCAAGATGCGGATCGACAAGATCACCGTCTGGGATGGGGGCGGCCGCAGTGAGCACGGCAACGCTGCCGCCGATTTTGTCTCGGGATTTGTCCGGGCCATCCCGCCCTTACAGGAGATTGCAGCCATGGCCGGCATTGAACTGCCCGCCTATTTGGGTCGGGCCATGCCGCAAACGCCAACGGTTGAAACCCCGCCAGAAGATGAGGCCGCGAAACCCACCCCCAAATAGCCCGGCATTACCCTGTCACACAAAACGGCTCCAACACTCATTGTCTCTGAGTTGGAGCCGTTTTTTCAATCAGTTTGAAATCCCCCCGTTGAACTTTTTTACAGACACCGCTCTCCCTGGCAAGACCCGCCATGACATCAAACCGCGCATTAACCGGCTGGGGTCCAGGAACTCGTCCAGGAATTCAATGATCCAGTTTGCGGCCGGAATTACTCCTGCGGTCCAGGTGAGGCTGGGGGCTCAGTGGGAGCCTGGGGGGATTTACGGCCTTCCACCAATTCCAAGAGGCCATACCAGATCAAAAGAAAGGCGGCTCCCTCGTCCAAATTGCCCACAATGGGGAAAGTGTCCGGGATGAATTCCAGCAGCCCCAGTGTCGGGTTAATGACATAGATCAAGCCCAAGGCGGCCACCGCCAGGACAAGCCAGCGGGGCCAGCCCCTGGCTGTCAGCGGGGTGGTAAAGAAACTCAGCTTTTCAGCAGTCGTTTTTTCAATAGCATTTTTTCCATCCATCGCAGAAAGTCCTTTCTTGTATTTCTATTATATAGCGTAATTCAGTGTAAAAGGTTTTAGAAATTGGTGACAAATTGGATGAAGAATCCA
>DAOQTN010000041.1:0-11476 GCA_035340555.1 Anaerolineaceae bacterium
GGACGAGCCTCGTTGACCCCCGACCCGATCTCTTTAACCACTGCGGTGACCTGATAGCCTTTTGCCGCACAGTAATCCATCAATCGTTTGGCCTGCCCTTCAAGGTTATCTTTGTTTTCAGCAGCGGAGACTCGCGTGTAGATGGCTATTTTATGGTGGCTGGCAGTGGTAGTGGCTTTAACGGTTGGCTCTGTCACGATGATCGTGCCGGTATCCGCTTGGCAGCCGGCGACCTTTCCAGCTCTGAACCAGCGCCAGGCAGTGCGATACGAGATACCGGGTTGCTGGGCATAAACGCTCAACTTCATGCCTTGATACCAGCACAAATGTTCTTATTCGTCAACTCATGGACACCAAACGAATAATCAAATTCGATACCACTCCCTGCCAACGCTCTGACAATCACCGCTGAAGCCGGTCCGGTTAGAACATCTTCATCTGACGCGCATCCTCCCAGTCCGGTGGGTCGGCGTCCAACAGATCGTTAAAAGTTGCCGCAGTGAGATCCGTCCGGCTTGAGAGTTCCCGCAGGTGGCGGAATTTAAGCAGATGCCAGCCGCGGCTGGCTTCAGCCAGGGCGGGGTCCCGCCGCAGCTTGAAATTCATTAATTGGGCCCGACTGCCCGGGAAGACCAAAACGCAGCGCTCCGGAGGTCGCGGCTGCGGTGCGAATATGAACCGACTGATGATCGCTGAAGCCAACGGGAAGAAGGCATAGCCATCCTGCCAGATCAAGGGCTGCTCACCGGAAGAGATAAAGCCCAGTTTCCCTGCCAGTTGGTTCAACAAACGGTAAACTTCTTTGAGTTGAGCCCGCCTTTCAACTGCTGTTTCCTGAGGGCGCAACCGCCATCTGCCAGTTGGATCAACTGCCTCGGCATAGGACTCCAGGCAGGCCTGCAGCAAATCCTGCGGCGGGGTAAGCAGTCCGGGAAACTCAGCCCACAGATCTGTCTCCAGGGCTCTTTGTGGGAATTCGGACGTTTTTTGCAGCCAGTTGACCACATAACGTTCCACCCGGTCCGCCAACGGCATCTCAGATCCGCTGGTATCTACCAGGCCCCAATGTCCCGAATCCACGGCTGCATTTTCACTGGTTTTATAATGACGCAGGACGGTTGAATTATGAAAAGCCTGCTCGAGCGCCGTCTGGGTCGATTGCAGGGAAGGGCTCTCCGTTGGGATAGCGGCAGAACAAACTGCCAGCAGCCCGGCAAGATAGGTGGAGTCAAAATCAGCTGGTTCGCCGCGCACCCGGAGATAAGCCCGCATACCCTCCAACACCGTTCCAGTTGAACCGGCTGCGGCCGCCGGACGCCAGGAAAACTGGGCCAGATCCTCTTCCGGATTGAGCGCGGCACCGGTCAGCTGATATCCTGCCGATTGCAGGGCGGTTAACACTGCGGCGGAAAACGGGGGATTGAGTTCCGGAGCCACGGCAAACAACTGCAAATCAGGCGGAGCAGGTGGTCGGAGGGCGGCAAAGGTCTGTGCCAAAGCCCCGGCATAACCAGCCCAATCATAGCGGCGGCGTTCCAGCGCACCCCGCAGCGGCAGCAAGGCATCCGAACCCCACAGCCAGCCCGTCCATAGCGCCGACAGGGTCCAAAAGGCTTGTTGAATGCGTGGCAAAACAGTCAGCACCGCGGCCAGTTTCATGTCCGGGGGCAGCGGAAAGAGATCCCGCCCCCGCCCAGGATAAATGCAAATCCCACCAGTTTCCGGTGGCAGCTCCGGCCACCCAACCACGGGAAGCGGTGTTCGGGTATTCACCCAGGTCGGGACGGCATTTTCCAGCACAAACCAGAGATTGTTTTCCCGAAAAACCGGGGGGATATTGATCTGTCTGGGTCGGGACCGACCTGGTGGCCAGGGCCAGAGGGCACTGCCTTCATCTAAAGCGTTAATCAGCAGGGCGTAAAGCAGACGGCGGCGTTCAAGAGGGAGGAGCAGGCCTTCAACCTTGTTGATCAGTGTGGAGAGGACATAAAGCGGCCGAGGCAAATAGGTCTTGATCGCCGCATCAACCGCTTCCCCCAGGGGTTCATCCGGCAATGCCGCCCGTTGGATCGCCCGGGCCCGATGCAGGGCTGCTGCACCGGGTGGGGTCAACCGCTCCAGATCCGCGGGCAGAACCGGGTACTCTCCATCAATGCCGCAGCGTGAGCATTTCAACAACCGGGCATGCGGCTGCTGTTCGCCATCCCGCCATAAAAAAGCTTGGGCTGGAACCAGGTCACCGCACCCCGGACAGGCCGTCAGATATAGCGATTGAATATGGGGCTCCAGACGTTCCTCACCTTTGCGCAGCGCCGCCAGCTCACTCAGAGCCGACTGGAGGTCAGTCACTTGTGGCGCGGTGGCGAAGACCTGCAACATCAGGGTCAGAATAGGGTTATTACTGGCCACCAGCACCCGGCAGCCCGCCCGGGCCGCCTCCAAGGCCAGCATGGGATGTGCCCCTAAGGGATCAAACACCCAGTCGCCGGGCTTCAAATGGGCCCGCACCCAGGCAGCCATCATGCCCACTGGAAGCAGCGGAAGATAACGTCCCAGCGGCAGGTTGGCCGCGGGAGCCGAGCCAGGGATGAATGGGGCTGCCAGATGAGTCAACATCTGGTTCAATTATCGCGCAATCCGCTCAGCGGACAATCATTTTTCTTTATCGGGCTCTTCAGGGGCCAGACCCAGCTGAACCGCCTGATCAAAGCTGATCGTATCTGGATTGACCTTGGCCAACTGCTGGTCCGCCGCCTGTTCCCAGAAAGAATCGGTATCTGTCGCGGCAACAGTGGCCGGTGCAACCGGGGCGGTACCATCGCCAAACAGGGAGGCAAAAGCGGCCAGGGCCGCCGGGTCCTCGGGTACCGCCGGGGCGGCCTCAACTTCAGGTTCCAGCGCCACACTTCCGCTGACGGCAGTCGGATTGGACGCCACCGGTTGGGTGGTTATCGAATTGGCGACAGCCGGTTGGGCGGCAACCGGAACCACAAGAGCAGGCCGGGTCGCCGCCAGCGCGGGTTGCACGGCCAGGACTTCCTCCAGCGCCAGCGCCAGACGGATGCTGCTGCTGCCGGGTTTCAGGGCCACCATGATGACCCCACTTGAGGCCGGGGCCATAATCAGGTCAAATGATGCCCCCCGCAGGGTCACCCCAACCGATGGGTGGGTGCCGGCGAACATATTGGCCAGGGTGTCGGAGGATTGCATTACCATCATCAGCGGTGGGATCCATTCACCCGCCACTTCAATTTTTGGAAAATCTCCACTGCGAGCCAGCCGGTTGCCTTTTTCATCCAACAGGACAACCCCCAGCGCGGCAGATGATTGACACAACTTCTCCAACAATTGCTTTTGGGTCTCTCCACTTGAAGTTTGAGCAACAGGTTCTGCGGCCGATTTCTCTTTTTCTTTTTCGCTCCTTGGGGCCGGGTCTTCCTGCTCAACCGGGGAGGTATTATCACCGGCGGGCCCGGCCCATTTCACCCCCAATGCTGCTGCGGAGACCCGGATAAACTCTTCCATCTCCAAGGGTTTGGGCAGAAAGGCCTCGCATCCCAGTTCCTCAGCCTGCTGTCGAATTTTTCGGTCCGTCAAACCACTGATGAGAATGACCTTGAGGTCGGGTTGACGTTTGCGCATGCGTTTGATCAGATCCACGCCGGTCATGCCCGGCAGGCGCATGTCCGTAACCACCAGATCAACGGAATGCTTGCCAGCATCCAGAATGGCCTCCTCCGCCGAAGGGTGAACTGAAATGGACAGTTTTGCCCCCAGGGTTTCCAAAGCCGCTTTTAAAAGGCGGCCCAACTCCATGGCATCATCCACAATCATCACGCGTTGAGTCATTCCGCAAGCCTCCAAAGATACTGCAATCGAGCGCACCCCCGACTGCGTATTTGAATTATAGCGCAAAAAATCAGTCTGGCGGGAGGATTTCCCAACCAGACTGATTCAATACGATAGTCACCCCTGGCAATTTCTGCTACTGATCTCACCCTCAATGGGCATTCCGTCTATTCGCGGTGGTTCTTTCGGGAGATATATCCCATGGCGATGCCATAGAAACCCATAAAAGCGCCAACCACTGAAGCCGCGTGGGAGAAGAAGACCAAGAAGAAGGTTGCTTCAACCAGTTGAACAACCATTAACAGCGGCAGAAGGACACCAATCAGCAGTAGAGCAAGTCCGATCCAAATGAAATGCTTGGGGTTAATTCTTTCCATTATCCTGGAATAACCAACAGCGAATAAAGTGTTCCGGGGCAGCTTCGAATTCCGGTGGGCGCTGCTTGTTGCACAGGCCATCAATGATGTGCTTGCAGCGCGGATGGAAGCGGCAGCCTTCCGGCGGTTTGACCAGTGACGGGGGCTCGCCGGGGGGAACTTCCTGGAATTCATCCACGTTCTTGGCATCTGGATCCGAGGTCGCAGCCAGGAGAGCGTGGGTGTAGGGATGTCCCGGATTATTGATCAGCTCTGCCACCCGGGCCTTCTCAATCACTTCGCCGGCGTACATGACGAAGATGTATTCCGAGAAGTAACGCACTGTGGACAGATCATGGGTGATATAAATCACCGCCAGGTTACGGGATTCCTGCAAACCGCGCAGCAGTTTGAGGATCTCAACCCGGACAGAGGCATCCAGCATGGACACCGGTTCATCAGCAACCAGCAGGGTGGGGTTGTTGATCATCGCCCGGGCGATGACCACGCGTTGCTGTTGTCCACCGCTGATCATGTGCGGGAACTTGGGCAGGAACTCGTCCACCGGGGTCATTTTAACTTCTTCAAGGGCCTTGTGGATGCGTTCCAGACGCTCGGTTTTGCTCTTGACGCCATTGATGATCAACGGCTCTTCAAGGATGGTCTGGATGTTCATGAAAGGCGGCAAAGCCCCGTAAGGATCCTGCTGCACATACCCCACCTGGGAGCGGTACCATTTTAATTGAGAGCGAGAGAACTCGCCCATCGGCACGCCGGCATAATAGACATCCCCCTTGGTGGGGATGTTAATGCCCAGAATGGTTTTCATCAGGCTGGACTTGCCACAGCCGCTTTCGCCGACCACGGCAACAGCCTCACCGCGATCCAGATTGAAGCTGACGCCGTCGACCGCGCGCACAAAGCCCGCGCGCCCAAAGCCAAAGCGGCGCAGTTCAAACCAGACATGCAAATCCCGAATGGAAAGCAAGGGGCCGGTATGGCTGCTGACAGCGGATTTCAACTCATCAATGGTGTGTTTTTGTTTGGCCATCTTGTTCTCCTCGCCTTACTGGTAGAGCCAGCACTTGACCATGCGTCCATCCACGGTAACCGTGGGGGGTTCCTCGCTGCATTTCTCAAAGCGCTTGGGGCAGCGGGCGGCAAAGCGGCAGCCAGTGGGGGGATTGATCAGGCTCGGCGGCTGGCCGGTGATGAAGTCGGGTTCAGCGGTGCTGCGAAGTTTGGGAACCGAGGCCATCAGTTTGGACGAGTAGGGATGCAGGGGGGCAGTAAAGAAGCGGTAGGAATCGCTGGTCTCAACAATTTGACCAGCATACATCACCGCCACGCGATCGGCCAGTTCCGAGGAAGTGGCGATATCGTGGGTAATAAGGATGAAGCTGGTATTGATTTCCTTCTTGATGCGCTTGAGCAAATTCATGATATTTGCCTGGGTCAGCACATCCAACGCCGAGGTGGGCTCATCCAGCACCACCAGATCTGGCATGGTCACCAGGGACATGGCAATGGCCACGCGCTGGCGCATGCCACCGCTCAGTTCAAAGGCATAGCGGTTGACAAAGTCCACCGGCACACCCACCCGCTGAAACATCGCCCGAGCCTGTTCAATAGCGGCTTCCTTGCTGACACCGTGATGGACAATCACGGGCTCGGCAACCTGGTCACCCACCTTGAGCACGGGGTTGAGTGAGTTCATGGCGGCCTGTGGCACCATGCTCATCTTCACCCAACGTACATCGCGGCGGTATTTCTCATCATCCAAGGCCATGACATCCACCCCATCCAGGTAGACATTTCCCGAATAGGTGCCAACGTTGCGGGGCAGGAGCCGGAGTAGCGCTTTGGCCATGGACGATTTGCCACAGCCGGATTCGCCAATGATCACGACGGCTTCATTGGTATTCAGGTTGAGGTTGACCCCATCAACCGCCTGCACCAACCCCTTTGAGGCCTTAAAGTACAGTTTTAGATTTTCAACACGTAGTAACAAGTTGTCAGTCATGATTTTTACACCCCTCGCAATCGTGGATTGAAGATACGGTCGAGTGCAAAACCAAGGCTTGCAAAGCCCAAACCGGTGATCATCAACAGGACGGCTGGTTCCAAAATCCAGTAGTACCAGCCCCGGTAGAGGGCGGCATTGCCGTAGGCCTCATTGATCATCTTGCCCCAGGTGGGCAGAACCGGATCACCGATTCCCAGCAATGCCAGAGAGGCTTCCAGGAACACAAATGATGGCACGGCAGAAATCAACCCGGGCAGCAGCAGCGGGATCATGCGCGGGATCAGGTACTTGAAAATGATCCGGGCATCACCGGCCCCATAAGAACGGGCAGCTTCGATGTAGGTGGATTCCTTCACCTGGGTAAACATCGCCCGATAGCTCTTAATGCCACCGGTGAAGATGGACAGCGCAATCGTCGCTCCCAGAATGGTCCAGATGGACCGGGAATAGAATGTACCCACCATGATCAGGATGGACAGGAAGGGCAGCACCATGTTGACCTCGGTGATGCGCTGAATCAGTGCATCCCAAAAGCCGCCGTACCAGGTGCCAAACGCGGCAATGATCATGGTCAGGAGTGAGGTGCCCAGGGCGGCCAGCAGACCGAACGACAGAGCGATCGGAATCCCCCACAATAGGGGCAGGCTCAGATCACGGCGCATATGATCGGTGCCGGCCCAGCCGAACACCTCACCATGAAGAACGAACTCGGGATGAACCACGGAATTCGCCTCAAAAATCGTCGCTTGAATTTCGAGCTTGTAAGTTCCCTGAACCGGGATCTGTTCTTCGACATCCGGATCCAGGAACAAGCCGATATTGGGGACAACGTTGTTGAGACGCTTTTGCAGTTTCTGATCCTGCAGCACCGGATAGGTGTAGGATCGGTTCAATGCAAAGCTGGCAACTCTAATTTCACGTTCATCCGGTGTGTAAAGCTTTATGGCGACAAACGGCTGTTGGGCCTCATATTCCGAGGTGAAATACAGCACCATGTCCTGGGGGAACGACTTGTAGTTATGGTCAAATTCAAACGTGAAGGTGGTGATCGTCGTTCCGCCTTCTGTCACAGTTGTCACAGACGAGACCCCTTCATCGCCTTCCTTCATGTCGAAGGATTCCACCATTTTGTCCGCGCGGAACCAGTTGTACCAGATGGGGGGGACGTTGCGGGGGTTTTTATAGACAATCGCTTCCCCACCGCGCCAGGTGCTGATGGCCTCATCATAGGGGATCTTGATAATCACCACCAAGGCCGCAACAATCAGCGCCAGCACAACGATGACGCCAAAGATGGCCGTGGGGTATTTGCCAATTTCCCGGAGGGTATTGAGGAGATTTTTCATTTTGCGCCTCCGCCGCCACCGATTTTAACCCGGGGGTCAACCAGGGCATAGACAAAGTCCAGTAAGAAGACTGTAATTGCGAGCAGATAGGCGTAAAGAATTGTTGTGCCCACAATCACAGGGGTGTCATACAGACCAATGGCTTTGTAGGTCACCCGGCCAAGTCCAGGCCATTGGAAAACTGTTTCGGTGATGATGGCGCCGGTCCACATACCAATCAGCATCAAGGCGAATGAGGTGATGATGGTCGGCAGGGTCGGGCGCAGGATGTAACGGCGTTCGATATCGCGGGCTGACAGGCCCTTGGCCTTGGCTGTGTCCACGTAATCTTCACTGGAATAGATCAGGAAAAAGGTGCGCCAGTTGTAGATGCTCAGAAAGAACGACGAGACAATCAGGGACGCCGCCGGCAGAATCAGATGTTCGAGAACGCTGAGAATGCGTCCCATCAGATCCTTTGGCACCGGTGCATCCATCACGCCGCCAAATGGCAACCATTTGAGGATTGCAGCAAAAATCAAGATCAGGAAGATGCCATAAAACCACGGCGGCACGGAGGATGTCGGCGAAAGGGCAATGACAAATTTATCCCAAAAACTGCCATACTTGCGGGATAGTGCCAATGCCAGAAAGAGCGTGACAAAAAACAGAAGCAAATTGGCTGTGCCCATCAACAACAGCGTATAAGGAATACGTTCCAGAATGATGTTCCTCACATTACGGGAACCCAAATCGCTGGTCATAAACATTGCACGTCCCAGGTTCAGGGTCAGTGCATTCTTGAGAAATCGCGCAGAGCGGAGCGTCGCCGGTTGATCCAGATCCAGCCGGGCAATTTCCGCCTGGATTCTTTCCTGAATCAGTTCATTTTTTACGGCCGGGTCCATGGTTTTATAAACCGGATTCATGCCAATTTGCATGGTAACCCGTTCCTGGATTTCGGAGACCATCATCTTGTCGACATAGCCCCCCATATTGGCAATCAAAATCGTCAGGTAAATCCCAATGACAACTGTAATGAACAGGGAAAACAGCCGGAATCCGGAATATTTTAATACCCGGGTCAGCGTGCTATCGCCCTTGGATTTCTTCTTCTTCTCTATCGTGGGAGTTGTGGTTTCAGCGACCGATCCCATATGTCCTACCTCCTCCTCGAGATGAGGAGGGGCAAGGTGAAAAAATCGCCTTGCCCCTCCCATACGTACTAGTTAACCTTATTCAGTCCGATCAGACTTACTTGACAGTCACGAATTCGAACGAATAGAAGGTCGGAATAGCCACGACGTAAGGAACCACAACAGCTTCCAACTTGCTGGAGCCGGCAGCCATGGTCGCGGAAAGTTCCGCAGGAACAGTAATGCGATAGAGACCTTCTTCCACCAGCTCGCCATTGAGGACCTCAATGATCGCACCCGTGGAGTCATAGAGCAAACCAATGACCTCTTTGACGTCCTCAGAGGCATAGGGCTCGCCATCGAAGTTCACCATCACATCAAAGGTGAATTCCTGGCCCAGCACGACATTGGGTTCACCATCAACCTCGACATCCGCGATGCGCGGAGCGGCGAAGCGGTTCCAAGTGTCTGCAAGATCAACATAATCCGGATTGGTAACCAGGGTGGCAATCTTTTCAGTCAGGTAGACTTCGCTCAGGATGTAGGGACCATTACCGATCATGTAGTGACCGTATTTTTCATAGAAGGCCTTGGCAGCCTCATAATGGGCAACAGCATCCTCAGGGGTGATGTATTCACCCAGGACGTTGGCGTAGGGCACGTACTTGTCAGCAATAGCCTGATCCAGGTACTTGGTCAGGATATTGAGGCTTTCGCCACCCACCAGGCTCAGCCATTCAACGGTCTTGGTCTCAGTGGTGTTGGCATCGGCCTTGTCAGAAGAGAAGGAGAGTTCACCAGCCGCATCGGCCAGGGAGGCGGCAGCCAGGGTGTGCCACGGAGCATAACCGTAGGAGTAGGTCGGCCACAGGGTGGTGATGTTCATCTCGGCATCGATCTGCCAGTTGTCGCTGTAGGCTTCGATGACCAGGGGATCCTTGGAGATGATGCGGAAGCCCTTGTAGTTTTCCAGGGTGGCTTCGACGTTGGGGGCTATCGATTCATCATAGATGGGGGACCCTTCTTTACCAATATCGAGGCTGATGATCCAGGAATACAGGAAGTCGGCCATGCTCATCGTGGTTCCATCCTGGTTTTTCACATCGGTGAACAGGTTTTCAGGATAGTAGACGACGCTCTTGATCTTGGCAGTGGTGCCTTCCGGGAACTTTTCACCAGCGGTGATGAACTGCTGGTTGACGGCATCCCAGTCAACAATGGTGTCTTCAGGAACCTTGATTTCGGGGGCGAAGTCGAGGGTGACCCAGTCGTGGGTGGCACCAATCGGCAGGCCTTCCAGGGCGGTAACTTCGGCTTTTTCGAAGCGCAGCGGCCAGATCAAACCGGTGTAGGGATCGTACATGTAACCCTGATCGTAGGTGGAGCGAACAATGGGCTGATCGAACGCCCAGTTGGAACCAGCGATGGGGTTGATGGGGTCAACAAACAGGTCCGGGGAACCCCACTTCAGTTGGCCACCTTCCTGGCCTTCCCAGCGGAGGGTGTAGGGCCAGATCTGAGCGCCGGCAACACCAGCGGCCAGGTCATAGGTCACAGTGAGGCCATCTTTGTAGGGGATGAAGCGTTTGCCATCGATCAGCCAGACGTGCATGGAGTTCTTGAGGGAGAGTTCCACAGCGCGTTCGAGGGCCGCGATGCGTTCCTCGGGGGTGTTGAAGTTGGTGTAGGCCAGATCATCAGCAAGCTGCTTGTATTCATCATCGATGTTGTTGGCCTGCCACAGGGCAGTGGAGCCATACACAGAGGATGGGCTATCGAAGAACTGGAAGTTGTCCGCTTCGTTGCGGGAGATGGCGGTGGCAGACCAGGCGCCAGTGTAGATGTGGAACAGGCCATCCGCAGGATTGCCGCCGACCCAGATGGGGGAGGCTTCCGAGGAGGTCTTGTACTGGCGATCGGTCGCGAAGCCAATGCTCTCAAGCTGATTGCCAACATAGTCGCCGATCGGAATACGAGTCTTGTCAGAGTCGTTGCGGATCAGGAGGATGATGGTAACCTGTTCGCCATTGAACATGTACTTGCCATCTTCAATCGTCACGCCTTCGATGCCGAGCATGACCTCATCCATGGCAGCCTTGGCGCGTTCCGGGTTGTAAGCATATTCAGCTTCCAGCCGGCGGATGGTCGGGGCAATGCTGGTGTAGTCAGGCATATTGGTGACGAGCGGGAAGAATTTGGCCAGGGCACCACCGCTGTAGATTTCGCGATTGAGGTAATCGCGGTCGACGAGCCAGTTCATGGCTTCGCGAGCTGCAGCGAAGTGGAATGGATTGACTTTGCCGGTGGACTCGAAAACGGGGCCAACGGGGTTGAAGGTCAATTCATAGTACAGACCGTTTGCTGAAGAATAGCCCAGACCGGCTGCCTGAATTTCGGGCAGGGTGTCAGACGAAACGCCATCAGCATAAATGTCGATGGCGCCGGCCTGAATCTGGGTGACAGCGGCGGCATTATCAACAACCGAGACAACAATCTCGTCGAACCAGCCGCCCTTGCGGGTCGTGCGGGGTTCTTCAGTCGGAACCGGGGTGGGAGCTTCGGTGACGACAGGGGCCTCGGTGATAACAGGGGCCTCGGTCACAACCGGCTCTTCAGTCGGCGCGACTGTGGGGGTGCAGGCGGCCAGAGCCATCGAGGCGACGATGATCAGGCTGAGCACCAAAAACAGGGTATTGCGCTTCATATTTCTTTCTCCTCCAACAGAAAATAGATTGGATTGTGAAGGGTGACGACGGGGAATTGAGACATTCAGGTTCGACTGCT
>DAOQTN010000042.1:0-11268 GCA_035340555.1 Anaerolineaceae bacterium
CGGCACTGCCGGATCATCACCTTCTCACGGCCGCCTTGCCGTCGGATCATCACCTGCTCCCGGACTCGTTGCCGCCGGATCATAACTCAATCACCGCCAAATCATTGACTGACCGCAGGGTTATCCTGCGGTCAGTCACATTTTCCAACCTGAGCATTAGCGATCAGCCGGGTCGACCCGGCTGATCAGCTGGAGGCGCTGGCGTAGCGCCGGAGTCCGATGCGAAAAAGGATCGAGGCAGCCGTGACCAAGACGGCGGCCAGTCCCAGACTGGTCAGGAGGTTGGTCGGCGTGAGCGAGCCCAGCAGGGCCTCTGCCGGGATGGTGGTGATGACCCCCACCGGCACCACCCAGGTGAGGATCAATTTCAGCCATCCCGGGTACATGCCCAGAGGATAACGCCCCATCTGGAAGATGCCGTCAAATATCCAGGTAAATAACACGCCCGGGCTCCAGAAAATCAATGCGGCAAAAGCGAGCAGGATGGCGTAAAGAATCGACATCCCGGCAAACAGGGTCAGCAGAAAAGACAGGATTTGCCAGAGCGAGAGGCTCACCTCCAGCAGAACAACCGCCACC
This sequence comes from Anaerolineaceae bacterium, assembly GCA_035340555.1. Taxonomy (GTDB): domain Bacteria; phylum Chloroflexota; class Anaerolineae; order Anaerolineales; family Anaerolineaceae; genus JAGOFZ01. Next base: position 580 of record DAOQTN010000042.1, read on the forward strand.
ACCAGAACCCCCACCCCAAGCAGCAAATCGATAACGGCGAACCAGCGCCATTTTCGAAAACTGGCCAGAAACTGGGTGTCCACCGGACGCAGCACGGTAAAATCAAATGCGCCGGTCCAGATCTCACCATCCATGCCCGCCAGCGCCTCCAGGCTCGGACCGATGAACAACTGCCGCAAGGCGCTGACGGTGAGGTAAACCCCCAGCAGTGCCAGCGTGGCGGCCAACGTCCACCCCTGGACCATCTCGATCTGGCCAAACAGGACCACAATCCCCAGGACGCCCGTGGCCAGGTTCAGCAAGGATGTCAGCAGGCTGATGAAAAAGTTGGCCCGGTACGCCGATTCCTCCTGGAATGACGCCCGCATGAATGCAGCAATCAAGTGCAAAGGTCGCATATTACCCTCCCACCGCTGTATAACGACGCAGTCCCGTGCGCCAGAGCACGACATACAGGACAAAAGCCAGGATCAGCCAGCTCCCTTGGGCGGCGAAGCCGAGCCATAAATCTGCTCCCGCCAGATGGCCGGTCAGTACCTCAACCGGAAAGGCTACCATGTAGCGGAATGGCAGGATCCTGGCAGCCAGCTGCATACCCGCCGGCAGCAATGCCACCGGGGCCACCTGCCCGGCCAGGAGGAAAATCAGGGAGTCCTGCAGCGTCAGCAGGGCATCGGCCCGGGTGGACCAGAAGGCCAGCAGCGCCAGAGCGTAACCCCAGAAGAACCGCAAGGCCCAGGCCAGAGCCAGCGCGGGAATAAAGGCCAGGGCATTAACCAGCTGGAAATCCATCTCGGGACGCAGGATCAGCGCCAGCAGCGCCACGATGGGCAGATCAAAAACAAGATAAACCACCTTGCCCGCAAATTCCGAGGCCAGCGCGTCAAAAATGGGCGGGATCGGCCGCAACAGCACCTGGTTCATCTGCCCATAACGGATCAGATCCCCGACCGTCCAGTTGGTCTGGGCGTAGGTCACCTGGTTGACAATGATCAACACCAGATAATAGGCCACAAACTCCCCCCGGGTCAATCCGGCAATACTGGAATCGCCCGCCGCAGTCGACCAGACAAACAGATAGATCAGCGGTGCGATCATCCAGCCAAAGGCCAGGATGAAGAAGAAACTGCGGTACTGCAGCCAGGACAGCCAGAGGCCGCGCATCAGGGCAAATCCGCTGCGCATCATGCCGCACCTTCCGTGTAGATCTGGTCCATTACCGCCTCAATCGGGGGGTCCTCCACCGTCAGATCGGCCACCGCCAGGGTCTGCAGCAGCCGGGCGGTCAGCGCCGGAGCCTCAGCGCGCGGCACCCGCAGGGTCAGGATATTACCCTCCAGAGCTGCAACCTCCGCCCCCGCGGGCAGCGGCGGTAGATCCTCGGGGGCCACGACCTCCGAGCTCAACACAATCCTCAGCATCTTAAAGGGGGCCAGTTTTCGAGCCAGGCCGTTCAGTTCACCATCATAAACCAGCTGGCCGTGATGGATCAGAATGACCCGCGGGCAGAGGGCGAGGACATCCGCCATATAATGACTGGTCAAAATGATGGTCACACCGCGCCGCTGGTTGTATTCCGCCAGAAAGCGGCGCAGCCGCAGCTGCATCGAAACATCCAATCCCAGAGTGGGTTCATCCAGAAAGAGTACCGCGGGACGATGCAGCAGGCTGGCGGTCAACTCACACTTCATCCGCTCCCCCAGCGACAGATTGCGCACGGGTTTGGCAAGCAGGTCCTGCATCTCCAGCAGGTCAATCAATTCATCCAGGGTGCGGCGGAAATCGGCCCCCGGCACGGCATAAACCTCTCCCAGCACCCGGAATGAATCCAGTGGGGGGATATCCCAGAGCATCTGGCTTTTATTCCCCATCACCATGCTGATGCGGCGCAGGTAATCGGGATGGCGCTGCCAGGGAATATGCCCAGCCACCGTGGCCGTCCCGGCGGAAGGATGCAGCAGACCGGAAAGCATTTTCAAGGTGGTGGTTTTGCCGGCGCCGTTTGGGCCGATCAGGCCCACCATGGCCCCGGCTTCAATCGAAAAGTTGATACCGTTCACCGCCGTGACCTGGCTGTACTGGGGGTGCAGCAAGCTTTTTACGGAAGCCGACAGCCCCTCCGGGCGGATTGGGACACGATAGGTTTTGGTCAGGTTTTGAACCTGGATCAGGGGGGACTGCTTTGTGGTTTGGGGTTGGATCATATCTGGAGGTTGGATCATATTTGGGGGTTGGATCATATTTGGGGTCTGCATCAGGTTTGACTGCGGTTTCCACCCGGTTTGGGGCTGCACAGGCCAACCGGGTCACACCGCCCTCCTTTCAAAAAATGGGGTCCCTGCCGCGCCCGGGTGCGGCAGGGTGGAATAAGTGGTCACCACCGTCATCAAGCAGAGGGGTTGTGACCGTAACGGAACAACGTTCCGGGCCTCAGGCTGCCAGGAGCTTCTTCAAATACTGTCCGGTCCAGGACCCGTCAAGTTGGGCCACGGTTTCGGGGGTGCCTTCAGCAATCAGACGCCCACCGGCCACGCCACCTTCCGGACCCAAATCGATGACCCAGTCCGCCGCCTTGACCACATCCAGGTTGTGTTCCACCACCACAACACTGTTGCCCGCCTCGACCAGCCGCTGCAGCACCTGCAGCAGGCGGGCCGTGTCGGCCGGATGCTGGCCGGTGGTGGGTTCATCAAGCAGATAGAGCGTGCGGCCGGTGGCCCGGCGGCCCAATTCCTTGGCCAGTTTAACTCGCTGGGCTTCACCCCCCGACAGGGTGGTGGCTGGCTGTCCCAACTGCAGATAACCCAGCCCAACGTCCACCATTACCTGCAGCCGGGAAACGGCTGCCGGAACATCGCCAAACAGGGCCAGGGCCTCCTCCACGGTCATCGTCAGCACTTGAGAAATATCGCAGCCGTGGTACTTGACAGCCAGGGTCTCGGGTTTGAAACGGCGGCCGTGACAGACCGGGCAGCGGACCTCCACGTCGGGCAAAAAATGCATTTTGACCGTCAACGTCCCCGCACCTTCACACCGCTCACAGCGTCCCCCGGGCACATTGAATGAAAAATGTCGGGCGGTGATCTGCCGCCGCCGGGCCTCGGGCAGCGCCGCAAAAGCCTCCCGGATGGGGGTAAAGGTATCGGTGTAGGTGGCGGCATTGGAGCGCGGAATCCGACCAATGTGGTTCTGGTCGATGGTGATGACTTTATCGATGTGTTCCCAACCGCTGATGCTCTCATGGAGTCCCGGTGCATCCGAGGCCCCATTGAGACGCTGGCGGGCCGCCAGGTCCAGGATATCAAAAACGAGTGCCGATTTGCCGGAGCCGGACACCCCGGTCACAGCAACCAGCAGGCCCAGGGGAATGCGGACCGTCAGGTTTTGCAAGTTGAATTGGCGGGCGCCGGAAACGGTCAAAGCCTTGTGGTTGGGCTGGCGGCGGCGGCGGGGCACGGGCACGCCTGCGCTGCCTGAAAGAAAGGCCCCAGTCAGGGATTGCGGACAGCGGGCGACCTCGTCCGGTGTCCCGGCGGCAACAATCTCGCCACCGTGTTTTCCAGCCCCCGGGCCAATATCCACCAGGTAGTCGGCGGCGCGGATGAGTTCCAGATCGTGTTCCACCACCAGAACAGTGTTTCCCAGATCCCGCAGCCGGCGGAGAATGTTCACCAGCCGGTGGGTATCCCGCTGGTGCAAGCCAATGGTGGGCTCGTCGAGGACATACAAAACCCCGGTCAGACCCGACCCCAGCAGGGCCGCCAGCCGCAGGCGCTGGGCTTCACCCGCCGACAGGGTGGGCGAGGCCCGTTCAAGAGACAGGTAGCCCACTCCCACTTCGAGCAGCCGGGCCAGACGCACCTGGAGATCTGCGAGAATGGGCTGGGCAATCAGCATCTCATCTGCAGAAAAGCGGGCCGGCAGGCTTTCAAGCCAGGAGCCCAGGTCGTCGATGGATAACTGCGCGATGGCCGTGATGGGTTCGCCGGCAACCGTGACCGCCCGGCTCTCGGGGCGCAGCCGCACCCCGGCGCAATCCGGGCAGGTCTGGGACACAAACATTTCCGACAGTTTCTCGTGATAAACAGAGTTGCCCGCCTGCTCATCGTACCGGCGCTGCAAATTGGTGACCACCCCCTCGAAATGGCCCTGGGCGTTGGTGGTGGGCGGCTTGGTGGCGGGAAAATGGCGGCGGAACTGGGGACTGTCGGTGCCGTACAAGAACAGATCCCGCTGGACCGGAGAATAGGCCCGGATCGGGAGTGTGGTGTCGAATTCAAAACCGTAATAGCGCCCGGCATTTTTTAATATCTGGCTGTAATGGGTGACGTGAAAATCGATCCAGCCGGTCACCGCAAACTCGGCAATGCACTTGTCTTCATCGACCAGGCGGTCGATGATCACCTGGCGGACCACCCCCAAGCCGGTGCAGGTGGGACAGGCCCCATCGGGCTTGTTGAATGAGAAATTGGCCATCCCCAGTTCCGGCAGGGCCGTGCCGCAGTGCGGGCAGGGAAAACTACCCGCCGGGCTTTCATCCGCATCATCCTGCCAGTCCGTCGGCACGGCCGCGAAGGTGGGTGGTACCACCTCCCGCCCACAGCCGGGACAAGGTCGGTGGCCCAGCCGGGCATAGAGCACCCGCAGATAGGTAAAGACCTCGGTTGTGGTGCCCACGGTTGAGCGCGGGCTGCGGTTGGTCAGGTGCTGGTCCACGCTGATGGTCGGCGACAGGCCGGCGATGCCGTCCACCGGCGGCCGGCTCAAATCATGGGTGACCAGGCCCAGGGACTCCATGTACTGGCGCTGGCCCTCCTTGTTCAGGAGGTCAAAGGCAAGGGTGGACTTGCCCGAGCCGGAAATGCCGGTCAAAACAACCAGCCGGTTTTTGGGGATATCCAGGGTGACATTTTTGAGATTATGCAGCCGGGCATTGCGAATGCTGATGACAGGGTCCATGAGTTCTCCAGATTAAATCAGAACAGATGGGGCAATTCAGCTTAATTATATAACCCTGGTGTGCAAAGGGAGGGTTTGGGATTCTGAACCCGTGCGGCCAGTCCGGTATCCGAATACCACAACCCCACGGTCAGTTCCGCCCTAATTTTCCCTTCCCAAAAGATCAGCGCGGCCGGCTCCAATTTAGCCTTATCCCCACACGGACGAGCCGGTTACTGGAAGAAAACAACACCCTGTCTGGGATGCTGAACTTATCCCCACACGGGCGAGCCGGTCACACCCCGTACCTCACCCCGCCGGATCCTGTTTGGGATCCGGCGCGGGATCCTGTTCCGATCCTCTTCAAAATCGTGTTTACAATCGTGTTTACAATCCTGTTTGCTTTCCCTGTTCCAGATCCTGTTCCAGATCCTGTTCCAGATCCCGTTTGAGCACGGTCACGATAAATTGAATGATCTCCTGGCAGAGGGCAGATTGGGCGTGCAGGGTGCTCAGCCAGTGGTCGGCGGCGGTGAAGATATCTTCGTCCGGCCGCGGGGTGTCCAGGGCGGCTTTCAGGTCACCGGTCTGCCCCCCATCCAGGGCAATGAACATCCGCAGGATGGCCATGTGACTGTAGCCGGCCCGGCTGAGCATGCGGATGATTTGCATGCGCTCAATTTCAGCCTGGCCGAACAAGCGGTACTGATTGTGGGGATTGCGGGGCACTTCCAACAGGCCGTTGCGTTCCCAGTTACGAACCACATCCAGGCTGACCCCCAGCCGGGCGGATACCGCGCCAATGGACAACGGTCGTTCAGGAGGGGTGGTCGTGCGCGTCCGGGCCCATTGCTCCAGCAGGGCGGCAGCATGATTCGCCTGGTCAATCTCGGCCCCAACCGCGGCAAGATGGGCGCGGGCTTTTCCCAGTGCTCCCGGCCAGTCCCCGGCCACGGCCTGTTGGATGATGTCATTGCTTGTACTGCGCAGCGCCGGTCCGGGATACTCGGCGGCATAGATCAAGCGCACCAACCGCAAACAATCCAGGTGCTGCTGGGTAAAAATGCGGTAGCCGGATGGGCTGCGGTCCACCGGCGGCAGCAGACCCCAATCGATGTAGCGCCGGACGGTGTTGGGGTGGATCCCAACCGCCCGGGCCAGATCGGATGTCCGCAGTGGTCTGGAGGATGCCATCACAGTCGCTGCTTCAGGGGGTGTCGACATCCTCGCCCATGGGGAGATTCGGACAGGTCTGATGGTAGGGCTGCCCGGCAGGGAAATAGGTCTCCCATTCCGCCTGACTGAGGTTGCGGCTCAACCGGGCACAGGCCTGGTTTTGCAGCTCATCCGGGTGCCAAACCCAGATATGTAAGCTGTCATCGTACCGATAAGCCACCCATTCCCCGGTCGAACTGAATGCCAAGGAGGAGGAATAAAATTCCATTTCGCCATATGGAAGTTCCCTCCGGGTGACCTCCTGACCGGTCAACATGTCCCAAATTTGGAGGAGACCTTCCCGATTGAAGGTCACCAGCCAATGACCATCCGGGCTGAACATCAGTTGATCCATTTTTTTCACCGGCACCGTAAATTGAACCACTGTCTCGCCGGTGGTTACACTGATCACGCGAATGCCGCCAAGACCATTGACCGCATAAATGTAGCGGCCATCCGGGCCAAAAGACAGCGCACTGACACTCTGGGTATTAACTTCTGTCACGAGTTCCCCCCCAGAAACATCCCAAACTTTGATATCGCTGTTATGGTTGCTGGCCGATACCACCAGCTGACCATTCGGGCTAAAATCCAGTGCGGTCACTGCCGCCTCATGCTGCATCTCTGCCAGGGGCTGGGGGCTGCCAAGTTGCCAGATCTGGACTGTGCCATTGGTGGTACCGACAGCCAGCAGCGTGCTGTCCGGGCTGACAGCTAAAGCCGAGACGGGGGGATCCAGTGCCAGTTGTTGAATTTCCTGCCCGGTTTCTATCATCCAGATTCCGATGCTGTGTATCATGGAAGGAAACTCGCCAGTATAATCAGTTATTTCGAGCAGAATGGCCACCCAGGTTCCGTCCGGGCTGATGACGCCACCCAGCCCTGAGTGCATGTAGGCGGCTTCATAAGTATTCTCATACTTCTTTCCAAAAAGACGCTGCCCGGCCAGATTCCGGACTTCAAACACATAAGGCCCGCCATACTTGGCATACAGATATTCGCCATTCGGTCCCAATACCGGCGAGGCATACATAAAGACACCCGGTTCGGTATCAACCTCATCCAGTTCCGAAGGAGTGTATAACCCCATGAGTCGGAAATCATCCCCATCCAAAAGGGTGTCAAAGCTGGATAGATCCACGTCCATATCCAGATCGGCATTCATCTGCCACACCCGCACCCACACATCCGAACCGGTGGAAATGAGCCGGGATCCATCCCGGGTGAAGACCAGATTGCTGATCTCCCGGGCGTGTTTGACCCGCATGATTTCCTGCCCGGCGGCCAGGTCCCAAACCCGAATGGAACCATCCTCGCCGCCCGACGCCAATCGCGTCCCGTCCGGACTGAACGAAACCGTCATCACAGCAGACTGGTGATCCAGCATGAGCATTTCCCGCCCGGAAGCGGCATTCCAGATCCGCACGGTGCCATCCTCACCGCCGGAAGCTACCCGGGTGCCATCCGGACTGAACGCCAGAGCCTGGACCGTATCCCAATGGGCCGCGTCAAATCTCACCACTTCCTGCCGGCTGGCAACATCCCAAAGCTGGCCAAAACCCTCCAGGTTACAAGTCAAAGTGTAACGACCGTCCGGGCTGAAAAGTGGTGGACATTTCCACCCAGTAATTTCTGGGACAATCGCCCCGGTGGTCAAATCCACAATCTGGGTTTTTTTCATCACACGCATTTTAGCGGCTGCCCAGTTTAGGTTTGTGCTGATGATGATGTCATCATAATAGAATTGTCCCACCTGCAGTAACTGCAGTGCGGGACCGGTTTGCCAGTTCCGGGTGTCCAGATCCAGCGTCCGGATGTCCGGCCAGGCCCAAACCAGAGCTTGATGGCCGGACGGCGAAAAAGCGGCGACCTTGCTGTTCATCCAGCTGTCAGCCTGGGTCCAGGTCGTCGTATCCACGAGCACGGTATCCCACTGGTCCGTGACCGCAATCCACCGATCATCCGGGCTGATGGTAACAGACTCAATTTGCGACGGCCTGCGAAACACCAGGTGCTGCTCCCCGGTCTCAATATCCCAGATTCGCAGGCTGCCTGAAGCATCGCCGGAAACCACCCAGTCTCCAGCCGAACTGAGTGCAATCACCGTCGGTGTATTCAAATGTTCCCGGGCCATGATTTCGGTCGGCAGGAGGGAGGCGGCCTCCCGCAGGGTTTCATCCTCCCCGCTAACAAACAAACGCTGCCCGGCTTCAATGGCCAACAGAGTGGTCAGATCGATTTGATCCGGTTGGGTCAGCCACAACAGCTGCGCCTGGGCGCTCAACTGCCGCGCCAGGACCAGATCGGTCTCGGCAACGGCTGCCAGTTGTGCCGCCTCTATTTCAGTAATATCCTCTTCAGCTTGAATAAGATCAGCGTTGGCCTTGCGGAGATTATCCTCCGACACGCCCAGTAATTGCATGGAGTCATTCCAGGCCTGCAGGGCCCGGTTCGCACTACTCCACCCCAGGATGGCCAGCAGCAGCAGAATGAAGACAGTCAGACCAAGTCCCAGCAGCCAGGGATTGATTTCTTGGGGCCGCGGCAGGCGCTGCAGGCGGTTGAGCGGGCTGGCTGCCGGGAGCCCGTCCCCGCGGGTATCCAGACGACTGCCCAGAAGCTTCAGTTCAGCGTCCAGTGTTTCGGTAAACCGCTGCCGGTCAGCCTCTGCCAGGCCTGCCCGGGCGAGGGCAATCACATCCAATTTTTGGAAAAGCACATCCAGGGCCTGGCGCAGCCCGGGATCCGTGCGCGCCGCGGCAAAAACCTCGCTTGCCAATTCCCCTTCCGGATGACCGGGCCAGCGCTGCAGCAGCGCCAGAATCGGTCCGGCACTGCCATTTTTTACAATCCGGGTGACAACCTGGTTCACCGCGGGATCGCGCAGTTGTGTGGCAACAACCGCCGGCAGCAGCGTCTTGATGACCAGCCAGCCATAAAGTGTGTCCACCCCGGCAGGCTGCAAATGATCGGATTGAGTCTGGAAATAATCACCGATCTCGGTTTTCCAGCTTTCAAGTGAAAAAGGCATAAATCCTCCAAATGGGTGCCGTTCAGAAAATTATAATGCAAATTCGGCTTTCAGGTGACACCGCCGCGCGCCGTTCACCGTTCACCGTTCACCGTTCACCGTTCCCAGCTACTCCCAACCGTCCTCATGGTTCTACCTCTCCCTCACCCAGACCCTTTACCGCCTGTTGCCTCTGCCGTTTAGCGATTCCCAAATTCCGCAAAACCAAGGGGCTGTCTACAGCCAAACGAGGGTTCCTGCACCGGGTGGTTCCTGTCAGGGATGGCCCGACAGAACCACCCGGTGCTGCCGGGAAGTGAGCCCGTCAAGCGGGTTAATTTCAGGAATCTGCAATACCCAATCCATGACCTCTTTCACTTGACCAGTCAAATTGGCAAGACTACAATAATGGTAACTGCAGGTTAAATTTAATAAGGAGCGATTCAATGGCCGATTTCCTTGTGCGTGGGACTCTGGCGGATGTTGACCCCGATGTGTACGAGCTGTGTCAGATCGAGGCTGAACGTCAGGTCCGCAAATTGATTCTGATTCCGAGTGAGAGCCAGGCGCCAGTGGCTGTCCGTGAGGCGCTTGGTTCTGTTTTCCAGAATCTGTATGCTGAAGGTTACCCGGACGAAGAAACCCGGTTCATGCCTGAGGAAGAGATTCTAGACTACACTGCCCGCCTGTCGCATTACCGGCGCTATGCCGATCCGCGCTATTATAAGGGCGTGGAGTATGCTGATGTGATTGAAAGCCTGGCACGCCGGCGCTGCGCCGAAGCCTTTGCCACGCCCAAGTTCTCGGCGGACCAGATTTTTGTGAATGTGCAGGCGCTTTCGGGCGCCCCTGCCAATAATGCGGTTTATGGGGCGCTGATTGCCCCCGGCGACACCATTCTGGGTATGAACCTGCTGCATGGGGGTCACCTGTCGCACGGCTCATCGGTCAACCGCTCCGGCAAGCTCTACAAAGTGGTCCATTACAATGTGGATCCCAAAACCGAACAGATCGACTATGACGCCGTGGAAACCTTGGCCCGCACCCACCTGCCCAAGGTCATCATCGGCGGGTACTCATCCTACCCCTGGTCACCGGATTGGGAACGCTTCCGCGCCATTGCCGATGCGGTGGGTGCGATTCTGCTGGCGGATGTCTCCCATATTGCCGGCTTGATCGCTGGTGGCGTGCTGCCCTCGCCTATTGGTTATGCGCATGTTATCACCTTCACCACACACAAGACCCTGTGCGGCCCGCGGGGTGCCTGTATTTTGACCACCGACGGCGCCCTGGCACGCAAGATTGACCGCTCGGTCTTCCCGGGCGAACAGGGCGGCCCGCACATCCATGCGGTGGCGGCCCTGGCAACAACCTTCAAGCTCGCCCAGACGCCGGAATTCAAGGCCCTGCAGGCCCAGATCATTAAAAACTGCCAGGCCCTGACCAACCGGCTACGCGAGCGCGGCCTGCGGATCCCGTTTGGCGGGACCAACACCCATTTGGGCAATATTGACTGCAAAACCATT
>DAOQTN010000043.1:0-11261 GCA_035340555.1 Anaerolineaceae bacterium
ATCTTTACTGTATTTTACTCACCCATTGCCGCCGATATTCCCTGATATAATGCAACAAATGAACGTAACGGTGATCATCCCGGTTTATAACGAATCCGGTACCATTTGTGATGTCATTGCTGCAGTGCAGGGGACGGGCGTACCGACAGAGATCCTGGCGGTTGATGACGGTTCCACCGACGGCTCCCGCGACCTGCTGGTGCAGTTGGATGGACAGGGCGGTGTACGGGTCATCCTGCATGCGCACAACCAGGGCAAGGGGGCGGCTGTCCGCACCGGGATCCAGAACGCCCGCGGGGATGTCCTGATTATTCAGGATGCCGACCTTGAATATGATCCGCAGGAATACAGCCGTCTGCTGCAGCCCATCGCCGCCGGGCAGACGGATGTGGTTTACGGTTCACGCTTCCTGGGCCGCCAGCGCCGCCAGTTCCTCTTCTGGAGCATGTTGGGCAACCGCCTGCTCACTTTCGCCACCAACGTACTTTACTTCACCCGTCTCACCGACATGGAGACCTGCTACAAGGTTTTCCGGCGCAGTGTGGTGCAGGATATCACCCTGCATGCCCGGCGGTTTGATTTTGAACCCGAATTCACTGCCAAGCTGCTCAAGCGCCGGATCCGAATCCTGGAAGTCCCCATTACCTACAATCCGCGGGATTACACCGCCGGCAAGAAAATCCGCCTCAAAGATGCCTTTCAGGCCCTCTGGACACTGATCAAATATCGTTTTGTGGAATAAGCGGCTGCAACCTTCTTCCGCGGGGCAACGCCATAAAAAATCCCCCAGCAGAGCTTTAGGCTCCAGTGGGGGATTGGATTTGATGGTTCTTCACACACCGCCACAATGCGTACTGCCGCGCTGTCCCACAGCGTCCAGCACTACCCGGCACTCCCCGGCCTCCCCGGCATTACCTGGCATTACCCGGTACTACCCGGTACAACCCGGTACAACCCGGTACTACCCGGTACTACCCGGCAATATCCAGCATCGGCTGGTGCCGAATTATGCCTTGGCGCGCCGCTTCAGCCCAATGCCCAGCCGGGCCAGCAAGACCAGCAGCAGAACGGCTGCGGCCGCAATGGCGCCCATTTCGACCAGCGGTACATCAGCCCGAACCGCCGCAATCCCGGCAAATGCCCAGATCAGCACCAGGGGATAGGCAATTTCGCGTTTGAGCAGGATCATCAGCACGCCCAGCAGGGCCGCCACACCGATCATCACCACGGTCAAAACAGCCGGGATGCCAAAACCGTCCCAGCCCCAAGAGACCAGCAGGGAGGCGATGTTGGCCACCGTGGCCACGGTGATCCAGCCGAGGTAAATGCTGAAGGGGACGTTCACCGCCCAGGTTTCCACCCGGCCGGCCGCCCGCCGCCCGATGCGCTCATAAATCACCAGCAGGGAGACCAGCAGCCCCAGCATCAACACCACCGACAGAGCGAACTGCTGGTAGTGCCAGGCAAAAATCCAGGCGCTGTTGAACAGGTTGGCAATCACAAACCACCAGCCCATCCGTTCCAGGCGGGGATTGTTGCGCTGGGCTGGCAGGACCTGGTAGATGCCGAAGGCAATCAGACCGATGTAGATGATGCTCCAGATTGAAAACACATACCCGGCCGGGGTAAACAGGCTGGGCAGTGAATCGGAGATTTGACCGGTATTCATACCGTTCAGCGGCAGAATATTGGCCAGGGAATTAACCACCAGCATCACCACCAGGGTGATCAGATTCAAGATAGGGCGAAGTTTCATTGGGGTTCCTCCTGAATATTTATTATCATTATTTTACAGGAAACCCCGCTTGAACGTACCCGATCGTACAAGGTTAAATCAATGCTTCCGGGGGCGCAGCTGGACCAACACCACTCCGCCGATGGCAATCGCCAGGCCCAGAATTTGCCGCCAGTTCAGTCCTTCACCGAGGAAGATCCAGGCCAGAATGGAAATCAGCGGCAGCATCAAATTGTTGATCAGCCCGGTTTCCGCAGCGGTCAGGGTTTGTTGGGTGTAATTCCACAAGGTGAAGGCCACGGCGGTATTGACCAGCGCCAGCCAGCTGATGATCAGCCAGGAGGTGAGGCCAATTTGGGGCAGCCCTTGAAAGATCACCCCGGCACCCAGCAGCAGCACCGAGCCCACCCCCATGCTGATCCCGGTTACCACCACCGGTGAAATCCGCCGTCCGCCGTTGAGTTCCCGCCCCAGTACCGTGGACAATGCATTGGACAGCATTCCCAGCAGGACAATCAGCACCCCCGCCATCTGTCCCCCTTGCAGCGCGCCGGGCAGAAAATAGATCAGGGTTCCGATCAAATTGAGGACCACCCCCAGCCATTGGGAGGGGCCGGGGCGCTCTCCCAACAGAAAAATCGCCAGCAGAATGATGGCCACCGGGCTCAGATTTAGCAGCAGGCTGACGCTGGCCGAGGGCAGCACCGCCAGCCCCAAGTACTGTGTGCCCTGGGCCACCGGATAGTACAAGATCGCCAGTAAAATCAGCAGTCCCCAGGCCCGCCGGGGCAGTGCCGCCATCTCACGCCGGCCAGCCGGACGCAGTGCCAGCGGCAGTAGAATCAGCGCCGCCAGCACATACCGCAGCCCGGCAAAAGTCAGCGCCGGAATATCCTGCAGACCGATTTTAATCAGCACCCAGGAGGTTGACCACAGGAAAACCACCAGTATTGCCAGCAGGAGGGCTTTGAGGCGGGAGGGCGGTTTGGCCAGAAATCCCACGGCCCTATACCACGGTTTCAGCTGGTTTGATATCGCGCACGTTCAGCTGCAGTTCCTCATTGCCCTGATAGGTGTGGCGTTCAAAGCTGTACAGCAAATCCACGCGCTCGGGCATCTGGGCAGTCCAGTGCCCCTGCCGGAAGGCTATCGCATTGAAGTCAATCTTGCCATCCGTCACCACCATCCGCAGATGCCGCCCCTCTTCCCCCACGGCCTTGAAGTAACGCACCCGCAGATTACGGGAGACAAATACCGCGTCCGGGTTGCCCAGGCCGGTTGGCTGCAGTTGATCCAGGCGGCTGAGCAGTCGGGGGTGCAGTTCGGACAGCGGGATGACGACATCCGCCCGCAGCGCCGGGCGCAGTTCGACCTCACTCAGCTTGCGCCGGGCAATGTCCCGCAGCCGGGCCTGCAGCACGGGCAGGTTTTCGTTGCTGACGGTAAAACCGGCCGCCATGGCATGGCCGCCATGACGTACCAATAAATCGGCACATTCATCCAGGGCATCGGTGATGTGAAACTCGGGAATGCTGCGGCATGACGCCCGGGTGAACTCCTCGCCGACCTGGCCCACAACCGCCGGGCGGTAATATTGATCCACCAGCCGCGCCGCGGCCAGCCCGACCACACCGGAGTTGAACTCCGGATGCACTGCAAATATCAGGTAATCGGACTCCTCCTGCGCGGCCAGTTCGGCGGCCTTGGTTTGCATCTCCACCGTCATTTGCTGGCGTTTGCGGTTTTTATCATCCAACTGCTGGGCCAGCAGCCCGGCCACTTCCACATCCCGGGCAATCAGCAGATCATAGGCCGCCAGGGCTGATTCCAGCCGTCCAGCCGCGTTAAGCCGCGGCCCCAGGCTGAAACCGATGTCGGAGGCGGTCATCTTGGTGATCGTCAACCCGGCCGCCATCGCCAGGGAGAGCACCCCCTGGCGGGTGCCCTGGCGCAGCAAGCGCAGCCCGCCGCGCACCAAAGCCCGGTTTTCACCCGTCAACGGCACCAGATCCGCCACGGTGCCCAAGGCAACCAGGTCCAGCCAGTCTGTCGCAGTACGACCCGATGCAAGCGGCCGGCGACTCACCAGCCCTTGGGCCAGCTTGTAGGCCAGCCCAACCCCGGCCAGGTTGACTTCGGGATAGGTTTCACCGGGCTTGCGCTGACAGATGACCGCGACCGCGGTCGGAATGTCAGTGTGCGGGTGGTGATGGTCGGTGATGATCATTTCCAGACCGATGTCGCGGGCATGCCCGGCTTCCTGCGGCGAGCGGATGCCGCAGTCCACGGTGATGACCAGCCCAAAGCCGCGGGCTTTCAACTCATCCAGGGCGTCATTATTCAGCCCGTATCCTTCGTCAAACCGGTTCGGAATGTAGGCTTCCGCCTGGCCGCCCATTTCCCGCAGCACCTCCACCAGCAGGGTGGTGGCGGTCACCCCATCGACGTCGTAATCGCCATAGATGGCGATGGCTTCTCCGCGATCCAGGGCGTACAGGATGCGTTCCACTGCCGCGGCCATATCTGTCAATTGGAAGGGATCCCCCTCCACCACCTTGCCGGCCAGGTAGGCTTCCGCCTCCTCGGCGGTCTGGCAGCCTCGATTGTGAAGGACCTGCCGGATGGTCGGTGGGTAGTCGGCCAAAGCCGCATCAATCTCAGGGGAAATGGGGTCGGGAATCAGCCAGCGTTTGGAGGTGATGGTGTTCATATGTTTATCTATTTATCTATTTATCTTGGTGGTGGTAGCTTTAATGGGGACACCACGCCGGGCAGGCGGGTGGCCGGCGATTATTCCCGGTTGAAATAAATCCGCGGCAGCCGGGCCTGCAGCCCGCAGACCACATCGTAGTTGTTGGTGCCCCACTCAGCGCCCACCTCTTCCGCGGTGAGCACGGCATCGCCCTGACGTCCAATCAGCACCACCTCGTCACCCACCTTGGCCGCGGGGATGCCGTCCAGTGGGACCATGCATTGGTCCATGCCGGTTCCCCCCACCACCTTGACGCGTTTTCCGCCGACAATGACCGGATTGCCCACCCGGCGGGGCAGCCCATCGGCATATCCGGCGGAGATCGCGCCGATGCGTTCGGTTCCGGTGGTCACATAACGGTGCATATACCCCACACAGTGACCGGGTGGCAGGACCTTGACCGATGTGAGCCGGGCCTTCCAGGTCAGCGCCGTTTGAAAATCGTCTGGCAGCCGGGCATCTTTTTCATCTGGGTGGAGTCCGCACAGGGCAATCCCGCTGCGCACCATGTCAAAACGAGCCGCCGGAAAATACAACGCGGCGGCGGAATTGGCGGCGTGGATGACGCGCGGGCGGAGATGGTTTTCCTCCAGCGCCCTGACCAGGGTGGTGAAACAGGCAATCTGTTCATTGGTGAAGGGGTGGGCCGGCTCATCCGAGCGGGCAAAGTGGGTGAACAACCCTTCAACCTCGACCCCAGGCAGTGTCTTCAGCCAGCGGATGAAATCCACCCCATCTTCGGGGAACTTTCCCAACCGGCCCATGCCGCTGTCAATTTTGACATGCATGCGCGCCGTCCGGCCC
Organism: Anaerolineaceae bacterium; assembly: GCA_035340555.1. GTDB lineage: Bacteria > Chloroflexota > Anaerolineae > Anaerolineales > Anaerolineaceae > JAGOFZ01. The sequence continues at coordinate 5,292 of DAOQTN010000043.1, forward strand.
AGGGCCGCAGCCTGCGCGGCAAAGACCTGGGCGAGTTCGGGATCGTAAACCGAAAATGAAATATCATTGGCGATTGTGGCTTCAGCCATAGCCGGGGTGATGTATCCCAACACCACGATGGGCGTGGTGAGGCCGGCCTGCCGTAACGGCAGCGCTTCCTCAATTCGCGCCACTGCCAGAAAGGCCGCCCCGGCCTGGGTCACGGCGCGGCCCATTTCGACCAGCCCGTGTCCATAGCCATTGCCCTTGATGACCGCGATGACATCGCGTCCGGTAACTTCCCGCATCCGGCGCACATTATGGCGCACGGCCCCCAGATCAATTTCCAGCCAGGTTGAATAATTGGCGATATTCATCGCCCTAGTATACTTTCACGCTGTCAAACCGGCAAGGAGAAGATTGGTATAATGGGCCTGTGAACACTTCCCCATTCTTCTATGAACTCCTGGCTGAAGATGACGGTGCCCGCGCCGGCATCTTCCACACCCCCCACGGGGATATTCCGACCCCGGTGTTTGCCCCGGTGGGCACCCAAGCCACAGTCAAGGCCGTGACGCCTGATCAGCTCGAGGCGCTGGGGGCCTCGCTGGTGCTGGCAAACACCTATCATCTCTACCTGCGTCCGGGGGCCCCCCTGGTGGCGGAGCTGGGTGGGCTGCATCAATTCATGCAGTGGCCCCACCCCATCCTGACCGATTCCGGTGGCTTTCAGGTATTTTCGCTGGCGGAGATGCGCAAAATTGACGATGATGGCGTGACCTTTAAAAGCCATATTGATGGTTCCACCCACCGCCTGACGCCTGAAAAAGCCGTGCAGATTCAAGAGCTGCTGGGTGCGGACATCATCATGGCTTTCGATGAGTGCGCCCCGCCTTATGACCGGGCCTACAATGAACGGGCCCTGGCACGCACCCATGCCTGGGCTCTGCGCTGCCTGCAGGCGCGCACCCGCTCGGATCAGGCCCTGTTTGGCATTGTGCAGGGCGGGGTGTTTTCGGAACTGCGCCAACGTTCGGCGGAATTCATCGCCGCCCAGGGTTTTCCGGGCCATGCCATCGGAGGACTGTCCGTGGGAGAAACCAAGCCCGAGATGCACGCCATGATTGAGGTCGTCAATGCCATTCTGCCGGCGGACCGCCCGCGATACCTGATGGGGGTTGGCGCCCCGGAGGACCTGGTCAACGGTGTGATGCGCGGTATTGACATCTTTGATTGCGTGCTGCCCACCCGCCTGGCGCGCCATCAGGCGGCCATGACCCTGGATGGGCGCATCAATCTCATGAATGCCACCAACGCCCGAGATCAGCGGCCGATTGATGGCGACTGCGGCTGTTACACCTGTCAGCATTTCAGCCGGGCTTACCTGCGCCACCTGATTGTGGCCAAAGAAATTCTGGCCTCGACCCTCATTTCCATTCACAACCTCTATACCCTTGAGGAATTGATGCGCCAGATGCGCACCGCCATCCTGGAGCACCGCTTCGCCGCCTTTGCGGCGGACATCCTATCCCGCCTGGAGGCAAAATCATGACCATTCTGCAGGCCATCGTCCTGGGCATTGTTCAGGGCTTGACGGAATTCTTACCTGTGTCCAGTTCCGCCCATTTGGTGCTGGTGCCGGACCTGCTCAACTGGCAGATCCCCCCAGCACAGATTTTTCCATTTGATGTCCTGGTGCAGCTGGGCACTGTGGTGGCCGTCATGGCCTTTTTCTGGCAGGATCTCTGGGCGATCATCCGGGCTTGGGTGTCCGGATTGATGAAACGCCAGCCATTTGCCGAGCCGCAGTCCCGCCTGGGCTGGTATCTGATCAGCGCCACGATTCCGGCGGGGCTGGCCGGGGTGCTGTTCAAGGACCAGGTGGAACAGGTTTTTCATTCCCCCACCGCCACCGCCCTGTTCCTGCTGGTGACGGCTGCTTTGCTCGCCTTGGCGGAATGGCTGGGGAAACGAAACCGCAGTCTGGAGGTCATGAACTGGAAGGATGCCCTGACCATGGGCTTGATGCAGGTCCTGTCTCTGCTGCCGGGGGTCTCCCGGTCCGGCTCCACAATTTCCGGCGGCATGTTCCGTGGCCTGGACCGGGCCGCCGCGGCACGTTTTTCATTCTTGATGTCGGTCCCGGTCATGCTGGGGGCAGGACTGGTCGGCGGCAGGGATCTGCTGTCCGTGCCGGATCTGGGGACCTTTCTTCCGGTGATGATCATCGGCTTTGTGACGGCCGCGGTGGTGGGCTATTTTTCCATCGCCTGGCTGCTGCGCTTCCTGACCCGGCGCTCGTTTTACAGCTTTGCCATCTACTGCGTGGCCTTTGCCGCGCTGAGCCTGCTGGTGGGGGCCCTGCGGTGAAACTTCCCCCCCGGCCGTCCGGCGGGCCGGTTATGCAGCGGGTCCTGCTGATCCCGTTGATCTTGTTGATCCTGGCGGCATGTTCATCCGCGCCCGCAGCCCGCTCTGTCCCAACCCTGCAGAGCTTTACCGTGGCGCTCCCGGCCACGTTGGACTGGCTGCGACCGGTTTTCGCCGCCTGCACCCTGGAGACGGGGGCTGCCATCCGGACGGAGGTCCTCCCGGAAACCCCCGATCTGGTCCTGCAGTGGGGGGCCCCGGCCGAATTGCCCGCTTTTCATGCCCTGCTGGTGTCGGATGATCTGGTGGTTGTGGTCCATCCCCAAAATCCCTTGCCGGAATTGACCCGGGAACAGGCGCAAGCCATTTTCAGCGGCCAGGTGGCGGCATGGGGGCCTTATCTGGGCGATTGTACCAACTGCAGCGAACTGCTCGCCAGCGGGGTGTCGGTCTGGCTTTATCCGGAAACCGAGCCTGCCCGGGATTGGTTTGCCGCGGCGGTGTTGGACGGTGTCCGATACGCCTCGGCGGCCCACCTGGCTCCGGATCCGACCGCCCTGCGTCAGGCGGTGGCCGCCGACCCGGCCGGCATCGGTTTGCTCCCGGCCCATATGGTGGACACCTCCGTCCGCCTGGTTCCGATTGGTGATCTGCCGGGAGGCGCGCTGCGCCAGCCGGTGGTTGCCCTGGCCGCTGCCGAGCCGGTCTCGCCGCTGCGTGACTGGCTGCTGTGTGTTCAGGATTATCTCGGCGGTGATTAAGCGGTTAATCGCCTTGCGATTAATCCGGGTTTCAAGCATAATAAAGTACAGTGAGCATTCTCTCGCGTAAGGAGATCAGCCATGTCTGAAATGGATCTTTCCGCGTCGCAAAGCCCGTCCGGTTTTTATAGGACGCTTGGTCGTTGGGATGTCGCCTTATTCTCAATCAGTGCCATTCTGGTGGTGGATACCCTGACATCGGCCGCATCCATCGGCCCGGCGGCCATTTCCTGGTGGCTCATTACGCTGGTCCTGTTTTTTGTGCCCTACGGTTTGATCACCGCCGAGTTGGGATCCGCCTACCCCCGGCAGGGCGGTATTTTTATCTGGATCCGCCAGGCCTTTGGTGATCAGTGGGGTGCCCGGGCAGCCTGGTATTACTGGTTTAATAATGCCTTGTGGATCCCCACGACCTATCTGGCGTTTGCGAATATTTTCTCGCGGCTCTTTTTCCCGGACATGCAGTTGTTTGACCTGATCCTGGTCAGTAATGTCATGACCTGGTTGACCGTGGGATTAACCATTATTTCCATGAGGGTTGGCAAATGGTTGCCCAATCTGGGCGCTTTCTTGAAAATTGCCATCATGGCGGTGATTGGCATCGGCGCGTTTATTTTTGCGCAGCGCAACGGAGTGGCCAATGACCTGTCCTTGGGGGCCATTCTGCCCCGGCTGGATGCCGGACTGGCTTTTCTCCCGATCATTCTGTTCAACCTGTTGGGATTTGAACTGGTCTCCGGTGCTGGTGAAGAGATGAAAAACCCCCGGCGCCACCTGCCGGGCGCCATCATTGCCTCCGGCGCCCTGGTGACCGTCTTTTATATGGTTGGCACCCTGGGGGTGCTGATGGCCATCCCGACTGACAGGTTGGGTCTGCTCTCCGGTGTTATGGATACGCTGCAGGTTGTGCTCGGAGAAGGGGCGGTGGGCTCTACCCTGTTTACCGGCTTGGGTATTGCGACCCTGATCACGGTGCTGGTTACGGCGGTGACCTGGACGATGGGCACCAACCGGGTGGTTGCTGAGGCTGCGGCTGAAGGTTTGCTGCCCTCATTTCTGGGTGAATTGAATCCCCGGAACCGTACCCCGCTTGGGGCAACCATTATTACGGGCCTGATCTCCACCCTGGTGCTGTTGATTTACGGTTTCCTGGCACAGTCCAACGAGGATCTCTTCTGGACCATGCTGGCATTCAGTACTGTGGTCCTGCTACTGCCTTATCTGGCACTGTTCCCGGCATTTCTCAAATTACGGCAGGTGGACCCCGACACCCCGCGCCCGTTCCGTTTTCCGGGCAGCAACCTGTTCGCCCGGATTGCCGCGATTGTCTGCGAAGCCTTCATCCTGCTGGGAATTGTCCTGTTCTTCTGGACGCCGGGCGAACCCTTTGATTGGAGCTTTGCCCTCCCCGTGCTGATTGGCCTTCTGGTGGCGATCCTTTTGGGTGAACTGTTTATCTGGGCGGGCCGCCGCGGCCGCCAGTCGGAGCTGGAAGAAGAGGAACTCTAAGCCCGCCGCTGGCCCCTGTCTGGGGTAGCCGGTGCCTCAAAACCCTTCTACCGCGTGGCTTCTGCCAGCGCCAGGGCCCCCATCAACCCGGCATCATCCCCCAAAGTGGCGGTGGTGATGACCAGGTCGTTCAGGTATTCCGGCGAGATCAGATGCTGACGCAGTGAGGCATGCAGTGGTTCCATGATGAGTGTCCCGCTGCGGGAAACACCGCCACCCAGGATGACGATGGACGGGTTGAGCAGATGCAAGAAACTGGCCAAACCCTGGCCCAGGAAATATCCTGCCCGGGCAAAGGCCTGCACGCACAGGTTGTCCCCCTCCTCCGCCGCCTGGGCGATCTCCCGGGCTGAGGGGGTGGGGTTGCCGCTGAGAGTGGATGACATACCTTGGGCCAGCTGCCCGGCCACCCAGTGGGCGATGCCGGTGCCGGAGGCCACTGCCTCCAGATGCCCGCGTTGACCGCAGCCGCACAGCGGCCCGTCCTGCATCACCGTGACATGCCCAAACTCGCCGGCCAGACCCCGGTGGCCCTGCAGCAGCTGATCATTGACGATGGCGCCGCCCCCGATCCCGGTGCTGATGGTGAGAAACAGCAGGTTGTGATGGCCCTGTCCGGCCCCATACCGCCATTCCCCCATCGCCGCCAGATTGGCGTCGTTGCCGATTGCCACAGGGACGCCAAAGCGGTCCTGCAGTTCCTGGCGTAGCGGCAGGTTTTCCCAGCCGGGAATGTTGGGAGCTTCAAACAGGATGCCGCTGGTGGGATCCAGGTACCCTGGTGCGGCCGCAGCAATGGCGCGCACCGTCCCATCGGTGGGCCAGAGCTCGGCAATCAACCCCTTCAACCGTTCCAGGGACGATTCTTCACCGCTGGTGGGGATCCGCTTCTGGCTGATCGGGCGGGTGGATCCAGCGGGGTAAACGGCAACCCGCAGCCGGGTGCCGCCAATATCGGTGGCAATCAGGTATTCGTTCATATTGCCGATTATAGCACAGCCGCCGGCCCTTGATTTCAGGTTTTCTGCCCCGCGGACAGCCGGCTACCAACGACCGGCCGCCCGCGCCCCACCCTACGGCTGACCGTCCTTTGGCCCAGAGTCCACCTCCGGAAAATCCACTGTCGGAAAACCACCCACTGCCGGAAAACCCACTGTCCCGGGGGCGCTCGGTGATATAATGGGCTTGATACCCACATCCACGGGGAGTGACTGGCATGCCGTAACGAAAGTGAACCGTCGAAGAGGCATCGTGAAGCAGAAACTGCCCCGGTTTTTTAATCAACTCAATGATGCCAAAATGATACAATAACCTCAATCCAATCACAGGGGTTCTTCCATGCCCATCTTCC
>DAOQTN010000044.1:0-11155 GCA_035340555.1 Anaerolineaceae bacterium
CCTGTCCCTGGACCGGCTGGCCATCCACCTACATCTTCCCGCTGCCGCTGGATGCGGTGGTCAGCGAATTCACCCTCTGGGTGGATGGCCAGCCGGTCCAGGGACAGGTGCTCTCCGCGGAAGAAGCCCGCCAGACGTATCAAGGGATTGTCAGCAGTCTGCAGGATCCGGCCCTGCTGGAATATGTCGGGCAGGGTGCGCTCAAGGCCAGCATCTTCCCCATTCCATCCCAAGGGGAACGACGCATAGAGCTCGAATACACCCAGGCGCTGACGGCCGAGAATGGATTGGTGCGCTATACCTATCCCCTCAACACGGAAAAATTCTCGCTGGCCCCTCTGGAGAGTGTCTCGGTTACTGTGAGTGTCCAGGATCCCCAATCCATTCGGGCGGTTTACTCCCCATCCCACACCGTGGATATTCAACGCCCTGATCAAAATTCGGCCCGGATCAGTTACGAAGGCACCAATGTTCTACCGGACACGGATTTCTCGCTGTATTATTCGCTGGGCGAACAACAGGCTTTCCACCTTTTCAGCTACCGCACCCCCAATGATCCCCAGGATGCCGATGGCTTTTTCATGCTGCTGCTGGCGCCCAATCCCAAATCAATCGATCAGGTGATTGACAAGGACATCCTGCTGGTGTTGGACCGCTCCGGCAGTATGGAGGGCGAGAAGTTCATCCAGGCCCAGACTGCGGCCCGTTTCATCCTGGAAAACCTCAATCCGGGCGATCGCTTTTATGTCACCTCCTTCAGCAGTGGCATTGACACCTATGCCAACGACCTACGTCCGGCCAGCGAAGCCGGCTCGGCGGTCGCCTGGCTGAACCGTCAGAGTGCCGCTGGCAGTACAGACATCAACCTGGCCTTGTTGGACACGGCTGCCGTGGCCGATCGGGAGCGCCCCACCTATCTTATCTTCCTGACCGATGGCCTGCCGACCGAGGGCGAAATCAACAGCGCCAGCATCCTGGACAATTTCTCCCGCACTGCGCCGGCGAACCTGCGGCTGTTTGCCTTTGGGGTGGGCTATGATGTGGACACCTACCTGCTGGATTCGCTGTCCCAAAATCATCAAGGCCTGAGCACCTATGTCAAGCCGGGCGAAGCACTGGACGAGATCCTTTCCGCCTTTTATGCCCGCATCAGCACGCCTGTGCTGACCAATCTGCAGCTGGATTTCGGCCCGCTCAGCGTTTATGATTTGTATCCCAATCCCCTGCCGGACCTGTTCCGAGGGAGCCAGGTGGTTGTGGTGGGGCGCTACCGGGATGGGGGCACGGTGGATGTCACCCTGACCGGGGAGGTGAACGGTGAGTTGATGCGTTTCACCTATGCCGACCAGGTTTTTGCCCGGGACACCACCGGGCAGCGCGGGCCAATTACCGGGCTGCCGCGGCTTTGGGCGACCCGAAAGATTGGCTACCTGCTCAACCAGATCCGACTCCGGGGGGTGGATGAGGAAACCGTTGCACAAATTGTCCGCCTCAGCATCCGTTATGGCATTGTTACCCCCTACACCTCCTATCTGGTGACTGAACCGCAGCTGCTGGGCTCGGCCAATCAGGATGAGGTCGTGCGGGAGGCCTACAATGATTTGCTGGCCCAGCCCACCCAGGTCAGCGGCGAGGCGGCCGTCAATAAGGCCGCTGATCAGGGGGCCATGTCGGCAGCCGAGGCGCCGCCGGCCGTGGCCGTCGAATCCGGCGTCTCAGCGGCGCCAATCCGGATTGCTGGTGATCACACCTTCATCCAACAGGATGGCGTCTGGTTGGACACCACCTATGATCCCCAGACGATGACAACCATCAAAGTGGGTTTCCTGTCGGAGGACTATTTCCGCCTGGCCGACTCCCGGCCGGATGTCGCAGCCGCCCTGGCCCTGGGCGACCGGGTCATCCTCATGGTGGATGGAACCGCCTATGAGGTCACAACCGAGGCGGTATCCGGCGACGTCCCCCTGCCCGATCCGGCCACACCGTTAACCGCCACGGACACCGGCCCGGTGCCGGTTGTCGGGGTAACCGAAGTGGTGGATCCGCTCCCCAATCCCCAACCCCCGGCCATCCCGGGCAAGGGTCTCTGTCCGGCCATGCTCATCCCCCTGGGAGCGGTTGTGGCACTGGCCGTACGCCGTCGGAGCACCGCTGCGAACAGTTGAGGCCATGTGGACAATTGACTCCAAATGAATACCAGACTCCGGGGGCGGCGGCAACCGCCCCCGGAGTGCCATCAGTTTTACCACCTCGCCCCAGATGACCCCTTTCAGGTTAGGCAAGATCGCGGCGATTGCCCTGACCAAACCGGATAACGGCATCTTGGGCAGTAATAATTTATGCGACATTCAACCTTGTATCCGGTTGTTTCACCTGCAGCACCGCACCCGCGCCGATATCATGGCCGGGGCCCTGGGTGAAGATCTGATTGGCAGGGGACCCGGGAATACACTCTGGTGTGACAGGCGGCAACGAAACTGCAAGTTGCCCCCCGAAACATTGACCGAATTCCTGGCGAGCCGGAAATAATTGGGGGCCGGTGATTTTCGTCAAAGTCGCTTTTTCGGAAACCGCAGCCTCCCCCAAAGACAAAAACCATTGTCGGGTTCAGAATTCCAGGTTTTCCAAGGTCGCCTCGCGAATGGCTGCTTCAGCAATGGCCCCCAGCCGCAGGATTTTTAAGGAAGGCCCGGTGCAGTCCACCACAGTGGATGGCACCCCGCCCGGGCAGGGCCCGCCATCCAGGACCAGATCAATCTGGCTCCCCAGCTGATCCAACACGTCGGCTGCCGTCAATGGATTAGCTGCGCCGGATCGATTGGCGGAGGTGGTTGCCAGCGGGCCGCTGGCTTTCAGCAGGGCCAGTGCCAGGGGATGGTCCGGCATGCGAATTCCTATGGTCGGCAGCGGTGATAAAATTTCCGGCAGATCCGGGTGGCGTTCCACCACCAGAGTCAATGCGCCCGGCCAGAACTTCCGAGCCAGCCGCAGTGCGGGTTCCGGCAGGCCGGGGGTCATTTGATGCAGCTGGTCCAGGGCGCCAATCAGCACAGCGATGGCCTTGGTGGTGTCGCGGCCTTTGGCTTCAAACAACTGCAGGATGGCGGCTGGATTGCGCACAAGGGCGGCCAGCCCATAGACGGTATCAGTGGGAAAAGCCACCAGACCACCCTGCCGGAGTGTTTGCAGTGCCGCGGGCAGGGCCCGGGGATCTGTGATGGGAATGAGTTTGGTATTCATGGGGTTTTATTCTCCACCCGCAGCAAGCGCGCTTTTCCGGCCAGGTCGGGCAGGGTAACGATGAGCGCCGCGGGCAGCAGGCGTTGGGCCAGTTCCGGCGCAGATTGTCCCTGTCCGGACTCGATTTCCAGCAGCATCAAACCACCCGGCGCCAGCCAGCGTGGGGCGGTGGACAGCAGCCGGCCGATCAGATCGAGGCCATCGGGGCCACCATCCAGCGCCTGGCGGGGTTCATGATCGGCCACCGGGAGGGAGGCGAGGGTTTCACTGGGGATATAGGGCAGATTGGCGCAGACCAGGTCAAATGGGCCGCGGCAATCTGCCAGCAAATCGGACTGCCGACAGGTCACCCGGGACTGGACACCCAGCCGCGCAAAATTGTCCGCTGCAACTTGCAGCGCTGTGGCGGACAGGTCCACCGCGGTCAGCCACAGATCCGGCACGTGCCAGGCCAGGGTCGCGGCGATGCAGCCGGATCCCGTGCCCACATCCGCGGCCCGCCGCCGGTCGGGGTGTGCCTGCAGCCAAGCCAGGGCCACTTCAACCAGCAGTTCGGTTTCGGGGCGGGGGATGAGAACTGCCGGGGTGACTTGAAATTTCAAGCCATAAAATTCCCATTCCCCCAACAGATAGGGTAGTGGTTCGCCGGCCACCCGACGGGCAAGCAGGCCGTCCAGCGCCAGATGCTGTTCAACGGTCAGCAACTGCTCTGGATGGGCAACGACCTGGGTGCGGGACCATCCCAGGATGTGGGCCAGCAGCAGCTGGGCTTCCAATCCGGGGGTGTCGCTTTTTAGGGCCAACTGCTGGATAGCCTCTGCCACCCAGCTGCTGATATTATTCGTCGTCATCCCCTTCGCCAATGGCAGAGAGCCGGTCAGTCTCGTCCCGCTGGGACAGTTCATCGATAAACAGATCCAACTCGCCATCCATGACCGCAGGCAGGTTGTAGGAAGACACATTGACGCGGTGGTCGGTCACCCGATTCTGGGGGTAATTGTAGGTGCGGATTTTCTCGGAGCGTTCCCCTGTGCCCACCTGTGAGCGGCGGTCTTCATCCCGTTCCTGCTGGCGCTTTTCCTGTTCAGCTTCATACAGTCGGGCGCGTAAAATACCCATCGCCCGCAGCCGGTTTTGCAATTGTGAGCGCTCATCCTGGCAGGCAACCACAATCCCGGTCGGTTTGTGGGTAATGCGCACCGCGGTGGAGTTCTTCTGAACGTTCTGCCCGCCGGCGCCAGCGGAGCGGTAAACTTCAACTTCAATCTCACCTTCCGGAATGTGCAGGTCAACTTCTTCCACCTCAGCCAGCACAGCCACGGTGATGGTTGACGTGTGGATCCGTCCAGCGGATTCAGTGGTGGGAATCCGCTGCACCCGATGCACCCCGGATTCGTACTTTAATCGGGAGTAGGCGCCGCGGCCTTTGACCGTAAAGGTGATTTCCTTGTATCCGCCAATGCCGATTTCATTTTGTGACAGAATCTCCACGTTCCAGCGGCGGCGTTCTGCATAACGGGTGATCATGCGGAAGAGGTCCGCTGCAAACAGGGCCGCTTCATCCCCACCCGTGCCGGCCCGGATTTCCACGATGACGTTGCGATCGTCACGCGGATCTTTGGGCACCAGCAGGGATTTCAGGGCTTTGGCCAGTTCCTCCGCCCGGGGAGCCAGCTCCTCCAGCTCCATTTCAGCCAGGGACCGCAGGTCTTCATCGTCACTGCTCTGCAGGAGACGGGCTTCTTCCAGGCGCTGCAGGGTCTGGCGGTATTCCCGCCCGGTGGCAACCACCTCTTCCAGTTCCGCACGTTCCTTCGCCAGTTCAGCGGCGCGCTGATAATCCTCACCAGTTTGCTCCAGCAAATGGTTTAACTCTTCATAACGGGCTTCAATTGCAGCAATCTTTTCCAGCATATTTATTACCTTTACCGGAGTCTGCTCCGGCTGATTTGTTTTTCAGAACCGCAATTATACTACGAAGATACCCGGCATGAATTAATCCCTACGGCAGTGGCTGGATGGGACTGGCGGTGTACTGCCGGCTGAAGGTGGTCCAGAAATTTTAGAGCCTGGGGACGTGGCATGCCGGGCTGGAATCTTTAACGGAAGCTTTACATATTATTACAGCAAAATCGGGTATCCGGCGATATAATTACACCAATCTACATGAGGAGCTTCAACCCGCTTTATGCCTGAGAAAACAACAGATTTTGCCATTGAAATGCGGGCTGTGGATTTTTACTACGGCAGCTTTCGCGCGGTGAAGGATGTCAATCTGGCGATTGAGCCGCGAAAAATCACCGCCATTATCGGGCCTTCAGGCTGCGGTAAAAGCACCGTGCTGCGTTGTTTCAACCGCATGAACGATCTGATCCCCGGCACCCGGGTCAATGGGGAGATTTTGTTTCGCGGCCAGAATATCTATGCTCCCGGGGTGGACCCGGTGGAGGTTCGCCGGCTGATTGGCATGGTATTTCAAAAACCGAATCCCTTCCCAAAAAGCATTTATGAGAACATCGCCTGGGGCGCCCGGATGAATGGGCTGCAGGGCAGCGCAGATGATCTGGTTGAATCCTGTCTGCGCCAGGCCGCCCTTTGGGATGAGGTCAAGGATGGTTTGAAGCAAAGTGCGCTTTCACTGTCGGGTGGGCAGCAGCAGCGACTGTGCATAGCCCGCGCCCTGGCTGTTCATCCGGAAATCATCCTCATGGATGAACCCTGTTCGGCCTTGGATCCCATTGCCACCCTGAAAATTGAAGATCTGATGCGCGAATTGTCGGAGCAGTATACAATTATTATTGTGACCCACAACATGCAGCAGGCCGCACGGGCCTCGGATTTCACGGCCTTCTTCACCATGGATTCTGAAGATCGGGCCGGTTTGCTGGTAGAATATGAGGTTACCAGTCAAATTTTTACCAATCCGCGTGATTCTCGAACGGAAGATTACATCACCGGGCGGTTTGGATAGGAAGGTAAGGACCGATATGCCGCGAGAATTGATGAACCGTCAACTCCATCATATCCAGGACGAAGTGCTGCTGCTGGGCAGCATGGTTGAACAGGCCATGCTGGGGGCGGTGGATGCCCTGCTGCAGCGCAATCAGGTGGCTGCAAATCGGATTTATCGCGATGACACGCTGATTAACGACAAACGCTACGCGATTGAAAATGCCGTGTTGATCCTGATCGCGACCCAGCAGCCCATGGCCCATGATCTGCGCCAGTTGACCGCGATCTTGGAAATTATCACTGAACTGGAGCGGATTGGTGACTACGCCAAGGGGATTGCCAAGATCACCCATCGTTTGGGGGATCATGACGTTCTCATGCCGGCACCTGAGTTTGAACAGATGTCGGAAATTGCAGTGGGGATGCTGCATCGGGCCCTGGGGGCATTTATTAATGAAAATCCCAATGAAGCCGTGGTGATTTCCCAAGAGGACGACCAGGTCGACAGTCTGTATGAAAATGCTTACCGGTCCATTGTTGAGGCCATGATCGCCGACCCAGCCACCATAGACCAGTCCAACCTGCTGCTGTGGGTGGCTCACAATCTGGAGCGAACGGCGGACCGGGTCACCAATATCTGTGAACGCACCGTGTTCATCTCAACCGGGGAACTGTTGGAGATGGATGCCACGGATGATGAATTGGATATGGATAACGACGACACCGAGTGAAGTCGTTTCTGTGAGCACCGGCGGGTGGGTTGCGGCTTTCAAGCTGAAGCACCCACCCGTTTTTGTTTTTATTATTCGACCCTGCTGCGGAAAGTCGCGGCGTGGGCGGATTGATCTATGCTGAAAGTGCTATAATCAATGCAAATCTACATCGCCCGCCTGGCGGGAAAGGGTTTGCCATCGTGTTACAACCGAATTCTTATCGCGGTAAATTGATTGTGGTTGAGGGGATAGACGGCAGCGGTAAATCCACCCAGATTGATCTGCTGTATAAGTGGCTGCTGTCCCAGGGCAAGGCCGTGTATTTCAGTGAATGGAATTCCTCCGAGCTGGTCAAGAGCACCACCCGGCTGGGCAAGGATGAGAAGGCTTTCACGCCCACAACCTTCAGCCTGCTGCAGGCCACGGATTTTTCAGACCGCTGGGAGAATCATATCCTGCCGATGCTGAAAGCTGGCGTCATTGTGATGGCCGATCGCTATGCCTTCACCGCCTTTGCCCGGGATGTGGCCCGCGGGGTGGACCGGGACTGGGTCCGTAATCTGTATTCCTTTGCCCCCCAGCCGGACCTTGTCTTTTATTTCCGGGTTCCGGTCAATATTGCGGTTGACCGCATCACCACCGGCCGGGCGAAATTGAAATACTATGAAGCGGGCATGGATCTGGGACTTTCAGACAACCGGATCACCAGTTTCCGGCTCTTCCAGCAGCGGATTATTAATGAATATGATGCCATGGTGGATGAATTTAACTTTGAGGTTGTCGATGGCGCTGATGTGGTTCAAAACCAGCAAAAACGGGTGCGGACGGCCGTCAAGCGGCTGTTGCGCGGCTATGAAGGTATGCCCAATCCCAACCTGCCCGCCCGCCGCTCCCGCCGCAGCGCGCTTAAACAGATTGCGGCCCAGGGAGGTGAATCATGACAGAACCTGTGTATTACGGGGTCGGTTTCCCATATCGCATCATCCAGGATCTGCCGGGCAAGTTGATTGTCCTGGAGGGAAATGATGGGGTGGGACGATCCACCCAGATCGCCATGCTGCGTAAATGGTTGGAAGATGAGGGTTACGCGGTGTCCGATACCGGGCTGCGCCGCTCCACCCTCACCCAGGCCGGCTTGGAAAACGCCAAGAACGGTCACACCCTTGGCAGCCTGACGATGAGCCTCTTTTACGCCACTGATTTTGCCGACCGGCTGGAAAACCAGATCATTCCGGCGCTCAAGGCCGGCTTTATTGTCCTGTCGGATCGCTATTTTTACTCCACCATTGCCCGGGATGTGGTCCGGGGCGCCGATCCCCAATGGGCCCGCAAGGTGTATGGCTTCGCGCTCAAACCCGATGTGACCTATTATCTGCGGGCTGACGTTCCCACCTTGGTGGCCCGCATGGTCCATGGCCGGGGTTTCAATTATTGGGAGGCGGGCATGGACATCCGCTGCGCCGACAACCTCTATGACAGTTTTTGTGTCTATCAGTCGCGTCTGCTGCAGGAGTTTGATGCCATGACGATTGAGTACGGTTTTGAAACCGTGGATGCCTGTCGCAGCGCCATGGACATCTTTGATGATCTGCGCGCCCGCCTGCGCAAACTGCTTGCCCGGCCCTGAGTTTGACCATGAAAAAGCCGCCGCCTACAGATCTCCAGATTTTTGGCGCCGCCACACTGCTGCGCCAGCTGGATGTTTTGCTGGCGGAAGCCCCGGGCGCTGCCGCCGCCGAGGATATTGAATGCATTCACCGGATGCGGGTGGCCACGCGGCGGCTGCGGGCCGGACTGACTATTTTTGAATCCCAACTGCCGCAAAAACGGGCGGCCCGCTGGCGGGAACAGGTTCAAAAACTGACCCGGGCCCTGGGAGCGGCGCGTGATGCTGATGTGCAGATTGAACGGGTGCAGACCTTTTACCGGGCGCTTCCACCGGGAACCGAACGCCCCGGGGTGTGCCGTCTGCTGCTGCGGATGCGGCAGCAACGCCAGGAGCTGCAGCCCCGGGTGCGGCGCACCCTGGCCCGTTTTGATAAAAGCGGCACGGCCCAGAGCATGCATGACACCCTGGCACCGGTGGCGGCTTTAAAAGAGGCCCAGGTATCCTCTCCAGCAGGCGTTTTCCCATGGGCTGAACCGTGGATTTTACGGCGGCTGGACGAATTCCTGGCCTTTGGACAGTTCATTCCACAGCCTGAGGCTGAAAAGGAATTGCACGAATGCCGGATTGCCGGCAAGCGACTGCGCTACACCCTGGAAATTTTTGCTGAATGCTTCCCTGATGGCTTCAAGCAGCCGCTGCAGGTTTTGCGCAAAGCCCAGGATCTGCTGGGCCGGATTCATGATGCTGACGTCTGGCGGATCACCCTGCCGGAACTGGTGGCCCAGGAACGGCAGCGCACCCTGGAGTACTACGGAACACTACGTCCTTTCAGTCGGATTGAGCCGGGCCTGCTGGCCTTCGGCCAACACTGCCAGGAGGATCGCCGCGCCGCCCACGCCGAACTGGTCACGGCCTGGGCGGAGTGGGAGCGGCGTCAAATCTGGACATCCCTGCGGCAATCTGCCGCGGCAGCCACTCCGGAGGTACCGCATGAATCCAACCCTGACAGCACAACCGCTGCTGACGCCTGAACATCAAACGGCCTGGAGCGCGGCTCTTGACCTGGCCCAGTCCTGCGAAGTGGATGCCCGCCATGCCCAGCAGGTCACCCGATTGTCACTGCGTTTGTTTGATCTGCTGACCCAACTGCACCAGCTAGGCAGCCAGGAGCGCTTCTGGCTGCAGTGTGCGGCGGTGCTGCATGACATCGGCTGGTTGGAAGGCTGGAAGGGGCATCACAAAGCCACTCTGCAGATCATTTTGAACACCCATTTGCTGCCCTTTGATGCCCGGACCCGGCTGATTGTTGGGTCGATCGCCCGCTATCACCGCCGGGCCCTGCCTTCCCAGAAGCATGACCACTATGCAGCCCTCGCCCCGGCAGAGCAGCATGTGGTTGGCCAGCTGGCTGCGATCTTGCGTATAGCTGATGGGTTGGACCGTCTGCACCAGAATACCATCGCTGATCTGGAAGTTCAAATTGGCGAGAAAAAGGTGACCCTCCGCTGCGGTGTTCTGACCCGCCCAGCGGCGGAAGCCGAGGCGGCCCTGGACAAGGCGGACCTGTTTGAGCAGGTGTTCAATCGCAAGGTGAAGCTGGTCTGGAAACTGGTCTCCTGATCACCGGTCCAGTGGCGGGCCGCGCCTTTGTGAGGTGGCCATGGCTCCCGGTCACCCAGCAGGAGCGCCGGATCTGTTGATGTCAGGCTTGGTTATTGCTCAAAGCCATTTCTGGATAAACCCAGGAATGGCTTTGAATTTTCAGGAACCAGTGCCCGGCGAAAGGCGCCGGAATATTCCCCTTTGGATCATTGTTCAAGATTTCGCCCCTGATGGCGTCACCCTGATGCTAGAACATGACACCGCAGTCGTAGGGGACCAGGTTTTCCTCCTGGACATTTGAAATGTCGGCCGGGGCTGTCCGCGAGATCGTGAAGATTTGTTCGTAAAAGCCGCCCCAGTTGGTGAAGATGACAATGCGCACCTGGACCTGATTGTCAAAAAACGATACGGTGGGGGTGGGGTTGATCAACAAGGCCTTGGCCTTGTCATCCACCGGCATTTCACCCCCAAATTCCCCTGTGGCATTAATGATGTCTTTGATCCGCTCCGGGGTGCAGACAATCCGGGTATCATTGTAGTTGGCATGCCAGAAAAGATAAAACTTGGGTGCCATGGTTGCAAACACAACATATTGATAGTAGCCGTCGGCCGTGTCATCCGGTTGGATGAAGGAGAGATAATCTTGCATCACGGCTGCATCGGGGCTGGCCTGCAGTTCTTCGAGGTTGGCAAAAGGCGGCTGTTCGTCCGGACGAACGTAGAGGACCGGGTACCCGCCCAGACCGTCATAGACATATACATAATCCAACCGGTAACCCTCCTTGAGGGTCAGGGCATCCAATGCATCGAAGAATGCCATGGGATCAAAATCACCACTTTCCGGTGCCGCGCTTCCGCTTCCATCGGTAAAATGTTTGGGAATGTAGCCAGTGGGGTAAACTGCGTTGACTTTTTCAATAACCTCTTGTGGCGCGGCAACGCTGTCACCACTTTCCGGTGGACGGCTGATGGTACAGCCCAGGGTGGAGCACACCAGTGCCCCCAGGCCGGTCAAAAATATGATTTGACGTAAACCGAA
>DAOQTN010000045.1:0-11095 GCA_035340555.1 Anaerolineaceae bacterium
ACCATGTTCAACCGCGGTCACCGGTTGATTGATAAGCCAGTAAAGCAGTGATAAAACCCAGTGTACCCGCGCTTCGGCAGCCCGGTCACCCAGGCGCTGTGCCAGAGCCAGAGCCCGTCCAGCGTATTCAGCTCCCAGACCGGGATTAAAAGCCGGGTTGGGGGTGCAGTAGAGGCGGGCAGCTTCCAGCAGGGCGGATAGTTCCAATTGCGCTTCTGCGCTCTGGCCAGCCTGGGATTCCAGTTCGGCATAGACCGCCAGTGCTTCGCTGTAACGGGCATCCAGTTCCAATGCCCGCCCCAGACGCAAACCCAGGTGCTGCCAGTTGGAGGCCGGCAGATCCGTCCCCAATTCACGGGCATGCTCAAGAGCGTGAGAGTAATGTCCAATTGCCTCGGCAACAGCATATTGTTTATAATCAGCATCACCCGCCAAGACAAAATACCTCAGTGAACGGCCGGTGTCTCCGGCTTCATGATAATGATGTGCCAGCAGGTGCGCCAGTTCAATGGTCTGATCGGGATAGAGCCGCTCCACCGCCTCGGCAGCCGTGCGGTGCAGTTCGCGCCGGTCATCACGCAGCAGGGATTGGTAGGCCGCCTCCTGCATCAGATTATGCCGGAAAGTGTACTCGCCTTCAGTTCCGGATTCAGCCGGAACGATGATTTCAGCCGCCCGCAGCGTATTGAGATGCACCGTCAGTCCATCGGCATGCTGCCCGGTAATCTCCTGCAGCAGTTGCCCGGAGAACCGCCGCCCCAGCACCGCTGCCACCTGCAGGGTCCGGCGGGCCGGGTCAGGCAGTCGATCCATACGAGCCAGCAGCAGGGCTTGCAGTGTGTCCGGAATTTCCATCCTGTCCGTCAGATGGGTGGTGTGCCACCCGCCCGCATCGCGCACCAGCACCCCCTGGTCAACCCACATACGCACCACTTCTTCAACGAAGAATGGATTGCCTCCGGCACGATCAAGGATGCGGTCATAGAGCACTTCGGGCAGGGCACTGTGATGGAAAATATTATTCAACAGATTGCGGCCATCACTGATCGAAAGCGGCGTCAGTGAAAGATCGCGGTGGCCTGGCAGATCCACAACCTGACGGATGGCATTGACCAGACGCCAGCCGGGTGAATCCGATTCGGCTCGACTGACCGCACACAAGAGCACCGGAGCCTCGTTCAACAACGGTAGCAGCCGGGTCAGTAGTTCCACCGATGAAGCATCAGCCCAATGAATATCTTCACAGATCAGGTGCAGCGGGGCGCGTTCAGCCAGTCTTAATATCAGACGGCGCAGTGCATTAAGGGTATAGGTCTGCAGGGTCTGGGCGTCCAGAGTATGAAGCTGCAACAGGTGGGCGTCATCCAATGGCAGACCGAGCAGATGGCGCAAATAAACCGCTTCGGGTTCATTGGCCGGCAGCCAGGCCTGGAGGGCGGTTGAAATATCCATCGGAGCTGCCCCCGGCGTTACACCCAGCAGGGAACGAAGCAGGTCCTGCAGGAGGGAATAGGCCTGCTGTTGTCCATAGGACAGGCAGCGTCCCAAACCCCAGCGAATGGTTTGCCCGGACAGGGCGGCGCGCCATTCGGCAATCAGGCGGCTTTTGCCCAAGCCAGGCTCGCCCAAAACCAGGGCCGCACCACCGTGCCCACCCTGTACTGCGGCCGAAAGCTGCAGCAGGGCGGCCAGTTCGGCAACCCGCCCCACCATGGGACTGTCCATGCCGGACAAACCCCGCACCGACCCCGGGCGATCTCTTAGCCCCAACAGAGCATAAGCCTGCACCGGCTCAGTCAGTCCCTTAACCAATACCGGTGGCAGGGTGGCAAACTCAAACAACGGGGCGGTCAGGCGGTAGGTTTGTGGGCCAAGCATGATCGTGCCGCGTTCTGAAATGTCTTTCAACCGGGCAGCCAGATTGACCGCACTGCCAATGACAGTATCATGCTGCTGACCTTGGGAACCAATCCCTCCGGCAATCACCAGCCCGGTATTGATGCCAACATGCAGTCCGAGTGAGGTATTGTGAATGGTATTGAAGGTCGTCATGGCGGTCATCATCTCCAATGCGGCGCGCAGAGCCCGGGCGGGATCATCCTCATGGGCCACCGGGGCGCCGAACACGGCCATTACCTCGTCGCCGATAAACTTGTCAACCACACCACCATATTTTTCAATCACCGGCACCAGTGCATCAAAGCTGGCGTTAAGCATGCCACAAACTTCTTCTGCATCTAACTGTTCTGAAAGAGCGGTGAAGCCCGACAGATCGGCAAAAAGAACCGTGACCTGGCGGCGCTCGCCGCTGATGCGCCCAGGACGCAACACGCCGCTGGTGGGTGAGGCCGTCCCCAAAGGGGATGTCTGCGGACGATAACGTTCATACGCCAGTAAACTCGATTCGCCCGGCGCCATGCCAACCCGTAAAAAGCCGCCCTTTTCCAGGACGCGCTGGCTGGCGATGTTTTCCACATCCACGGTGGCGGTGATGCAGCGGATCTCGGGGCGGGTCCAGGCCCATTCGGACAACCGGCGTAGGGCCTCGGTCATATATCCCTGGCCTTCCACCTCAGCGGCAATCCCGTAACCCACCTCAGCCCGGCCGTCAGCATCGGGCGCTCCCTTAAAACCGATCAATCCGGCGCCAAACTGCGCCTCGCGCAGCACAATCAGCCAGTACGTTTGCCAGGGGTGCTGTTCAACCGGCAGCAACGCAAGCCGCTCAAGCTTGATGCGCACGGCGCGCTGGAGCGGCTCAGATCGGTCAACATTCAGGCGCACCAGACCCAATGCCAGGCGCAAGGCCTCGGGATCATTTTGATAGAGGTGCAGTTCCGCCGCGCTGAGGGCAATCAGCTGCAAGCGGGCAGAAGTCAAGCTCAATCTCATCGAGGCGCCTCCAATGCTCCGGTCTGGATGAACCAGTCATAGGCGGACCGGACGGCCTCGAAAACCGGACGGGGCTGGGGCAGTCCCAGGCCCGTGCGTGATTTGCGCATATCAACATAAAAATAATACCCTGCCTGACGAAAGGTGGATGGTGAAAATGGCAAATCAATAAATGAAGATATCAAGCGAATGGGCAGAACCATTCTACGAAGCAACGCGGCGGGCATCATCAAAGTCGGGGCAGGGGCTCCCACCACTGCAGCAATCTGCTGCAGATAGGTCTGATGCGACAGGTTGTGACCGCCCAGAATATAGCGTTGCCCGCTCTGGCCGCGCTGCAGTGCAGCCAGGTGTCCGGCCACCACATCGTCAATGTGAACAATATTTATTCCTCCCTCGGTAAGCATGGGCAAACGGCGCTGGGCCACCCGAACCACCAGGGAACTACTCTTGCGGTAAATATCGCCCGCCCCAATCACCACAGCCGGGTTGACCATGACCACATCCAGGCCTTCGGCCACTGCACGCTGCACTTCCAATTCAGCCAGATATTTGGCATAGCCGTAGGGCCAGTAATCCGGGCGCAAATTCCAAGTGTGGGTTTCATCCATCAGCAGGGGAGGCGTATTCCGGGCCGGCAGGGGCGGCACACCCAGCGCCGCCACCGAACTGGTATGCACCACCCGGCGCACACCCGCCCGGCGGGCTTCATTCAGAAGAGCCCGGGTTCCCTCCACGGTGACAGTATACATGCGTCCGGGTTCATCATGCTTGCCCCCCAGCATGGCCGCCGTGTGAAACACTGCCTCCATCCCCACCAGGGCTGGGGCCAGTGTTTCAGGACGCGTCAGATCGCCGATGGCGTGCTCGACCGGCAGTTCGTCCAGCAGACGCAGATTGCTGCTGGCACGGTGAAATGCACGCACCTGATGTCCCTGTTCCACCAGGGCACGGCAGAGCGCCGCACCGATAAAACCTGTTGAGCCGGTGACAAGAATATTCATGGGATGGTTTGATTGTATCGCAAAATTAAAATTTCAGGTTGGGCCGGCCTGCCGCTGACGCGCGTGTCGCAGGGGCAACCGCCTGCCACGCTCAAAACCCATTCCAAATATTAAGCGCGCCAAATCCAATTTGATTTTATAATCATGTCAAGGCAACCTGACAATGCCTGAATGGAAAGATGATTGATTACAACGATGCCTGAATATTCATTCAAGGGGTTCTCATGGCCAATCGCAAAGTTTGGGTTCTGATCTGTCTGGTACTGTTGAGTCTGGTTTTATCCGGCTGCGATCCTGCTTCAATGGAATTTTTATTTGTGGATCAAGTGCTTGTGGTCAATGGTTTCCCGTATATACACGTACAGGGCCTGTGCAGTTATGGAATTGGAGACTGCCAACTGAAGGATTTTTACTTCATGAGTTCGGATGGCGGGTACACCTGGCAGCAGCTTGACATGCCCCCGGCCGAGTTGACCCACCTACCGGACACCACCGGTCCGCAAACACGGCAAATCTGTCTCTCCGGGCAGCCACAGATTTGTTATCTTATTCAAGGGACGAGTCAGGTCAATTACTCTTCAGATGGTGGCCGCACCTGGCAGGTCGACTGGAGCATTCCCCAGAGCCGGGTTTATTATGTTGAGCGGAGAGCCAACCTCCCGTTCAAAGAGTCGCCGACACTCATCCCCTATGATCTGGCCGTACTGGAATCAGCGACAGGGCATACCGTCATTGCTGCATGGGGAAACCAGGGCGTCCTGCTCAAATCCCCTGCCTCGGAATGGATCCAGATTGAGATCAAAGTAACCGATGCCGCCTATCCTCCCGCCACACCCATTCCGCTGCAAGCAACCAGCCTGACCAGGGCCATTGATTTCATTGGACTTGAGGTTGTGGGCCTTGGCATTCTGTCCTATGCTTTCGGCATTATGATGCCATTGTTGATCGCCCACCGGATCTCTCGCGAGCAACACCTTGATTCCAAACTTAAAGAAGGCACCATTTTATTGATTGCCGGATTATATTCCCTGGGAGCGTTTCCATCCATGGCCATGGGACAGGATTTATTTTTTGATTACGGCCTGGTGATGCTGGCCGCGGTTATTGTGGGCCTGGCGATCTCAATCGTTTTCCACCTGAAATTGGGGAAAAAGCGCATTGCCAGCCTGAAAACCATGCTCCTGTGTTTACTGGTACCTTTTATTTTATTTGCGGCTGCAGTACTCCCTTTGATTTTGTGGTGCTTTGGCAGCATACCGGATTACAGGGTGGCTGTTGTGCTGGCGGCAGCCCTGTTCGCGGCCGTGGTGCTGCTCAGTTTACGACTAATCCGGTACCTGGCTGCGAAAGACAGCCAGACAGTGCCCGCTAATCACCTGGGTGAAGAAAGACGGTAAATTTTTACCAAGCCGTGCTTTTACTCACCGTAGCAAGCCCTCCAATCTACTCTACTCATGAAAAACAGGGACTGATAACCAAAAAATGAATACACGGCGATTGTTAATATTCTGGCTGAGCCGGGCCTTGGGGCTCGGAGCGGTGATGGCAGGTTATTTTGCCATTGAAGCCGGCTGGCAGGGCGCGGTGGCCGGCCTGGCAATGATCGCGGTACTGGCCCTGCCGTGGGCCTTGCTGGAACGACGGGAATTTAATCTCCCGGTTCATCCTGTGGCGCCCAAGACTCTGCAACTGCCGGTGGCCCCCGCCCAAAAGGTCTTTCCTGTTCGCGAGGTGGACACCTGGGCCATCATGGCGGCAGCAGCGCTCATGGCCATTGCCAACACCACCTGGTCGGATCCTCAAAGCCGCCTGAGCCTGTTTTATGTGGGTTGTATCCTGACCATTTTGGGGATCCTGAGACTGGTGGAAGGCCGGCATACCCGGCTGCGGATCCTGCCCACCGGGCTTGAGGTGCAGGCCTTGTGGTACACACTCCGCATCCCCTGGAGCGCGGTGGAGTGCATTGAACAACGCAAGTACCGTTGGCTGCTGTACTACAATTCCTGCGAAATACAAGCCCATTCAATCGTGATCTGGTGGCTCAAATTGAAAGGATTTGACCGGCGTATCTTCCTGAACAAATACGTGCTCAATTTTTCCAAGAGCAATCTGGCACGGGCCATCTTCCAAAACGGCGGCGCAAAAATCAATGTTTTCAGCACCGAAAAGAGCTGAAGCCGGCCGGTTTCAGCGCCGCTGATAGACGCGCCCCTCGCCGTCTTCATAGATCAGCTGCCAGTTCTGGTCCCAGGAGGGGTCCGCCAGCATGCCCGGGTAGGCGGGATCACCGCCAAACCAGGCGGTCTGCAGCGCCACCAGATAATCGGCTTTACGTGTGCGTGTGACCGAGTTGGTGAATCCGGGCCCGTAAGCATAAAAGGGCAGACCGTTTTCCACCCACACCACCGAGTGGCGGACATTCTGATACACATAATCATACGGGCTGTGGTAACCCTCCACCCCCACCGGCTCCCGGAACTGATCGCGCAGTACGATGGCATTGGCCGGGTCCGTGGTCAGGTAGATCCGCTCATGGACAATATAGGCAGCACTGACCGCCAGCGTCAGCACCGCTAAAACTCCCGGCAGCCAGCGGACCCGCCCCAACCCCGTCCAGGCGCGGCGCAGCAGCGGTGCCAGCCAGATCAGCGGCAGCAGAAAGGCAAAGGTCGCCAGTGCCAGGCCAAAGCGCCAGGCCATTTCGGTGGGCACCTGGTTGGTGCCGTAAAAACCACTCTGAGCAGTAATCACAAAAGTCAGCAGCAGCGCGGCAAAAACCGCCGGCAGTGTCCAGTGGATACGGCGGACGAAGATCGCCAGCAGCGCCGTCAGAGCGCCAATGACCAGTACAATGATCAAATCCAACGGGATGTAATTGTAGAACCAGGGATTGGTTAGATTGTTCCAAATGCTCCACTGCTGCAGGCGGGTCACATCCGGTGAGAAGGCCATACCCTGGGCAATGAAATTTCGCCCCAACCAAAGCACCCCCGGCAGGATGAGCAGCCCGCAGCCCAGCAGTTGGCGCAGGGCGGCTTTGAATCCGGCGGCGCGCCAGAGCTCCAGCGCAGCAATCAGCCAGAGCGGGGCAGCCGCCAACAAGGCACTGGGCTTGACCGCGGCGGCGATGAAAGTCGCCAGCGCCATGGCGACGGGATGCCAGGCGCGGCGGTTCTCAGCCGGCCCCACTGGCGCATAGAACAAGACCGCCAGCAGGGCCGCTCCGGCAAAAAGGTCATTCTTGCCAATGGTATCGAGCAGGCTGCGGTAAATCCACCAGGGCGTGCGCCCCAGGCCCAGCAAGGTGCCAAAAGTCAGCAGCAGGCTGGTGAGCAGCAGTGTCAGTCCTGCGCTCAGGCCGGTATAGCGGCGGAGCAGCGCCCAGATCACCAGCAGCAGAAACAGCCCCGTCAGCAGATGAGCTGCGCCAAATAGTGACCCCGAGTGGGTGGGCATGGCGGCCAGGGTCAGCAGGGTCTCGTAGCCGAAGGGGTATTCGCCATAAGAAATGCTGAAATCCCAGACCGTGCCGGTGTTGAGCAGTTCGATGGCCTTGGGGAAGTGATAGGCCCCGGCGTCCCAGGCCAGCGTCGGGCTGATGGGCGAAAGTGGCCAACGCACCAACGGGACAACAATCAGCAGCAGCGTAATGGTCCCCCCCGCCAGCGCCAGCGCACGATCAAGCCACAGCAGGCGGCCTGCGGGGGCACCCGGAAAGACCTGGCGGTAGAACGAACCCAACTCAACGCAGCGCAGCAGCCACCCGGCAGCAATCCCGGCCGCCAGGCTGAAGGGGATTGCCAGCCAGGGGCGGTAAAGGCCCAGGTGGCCCAGAATCTGCGAGCCGAACAGCAGCCCGGCAAGCAGGCAGAGCCAGAAGGTGAGCAGACGGGAGGAAAGTGTTTTCAACATCAGGCCGTGCATCCACGGAATGGGTCTGTGCTTTTTGTGGATATCTGCGTGTGCTTGTGCAAACACGTGTACAGATGCGGTTACAGCTGCTGGCGCCGTTGAAGCAGGATATCCGCCAAGATGAAATCGTGCTCTTCGTCAATATCACGGGACTCCAGCGGATCGATTTCAAACAGCCAGGGCCGGTCGCCAATGCGGGTCCGGCGCAGCTCCAGGGTCTGGCGGGTGAAGAGGTAAAGGCAGGAATTTTCCTCATAGACGGGCGGCAGATCCTGTGTGCGCAGCAGGATATTGGGATTGTGATTGATCGGCCGCGCCAGGCCATCCCACAGACGCGTTTGCAGCCGGGTGACACCAAACAGCGAGTCATAGGCCGGGTGCTGCGCAAGGAGGGTTTGAATGGCGCGTGAAATGGTCTGGGGACGCAGCAACGGGTTGGTGCTGTGGGTTTGCAGATAGAAATCGGCTGGGAAATTGGCGGTATCGTGCATCAGAATTTCGTTCATCGGCACGGTATCCGCACGCAGATGCGCGGGGCGCTCCAAAAGCTGCACCGCCGGGAAATCGGTACGCACTCCTTCGACAATCACTGGGCTGTCGGTATCCACCACCACGGTGGTGATTTCAGGACAGGACAGCAGCGCCTCAAGGATGTGCTGGTAGAGTGGCTTGCCGGCGATCAGGCGGTAATTTTTACCCGGCACGCGCACCGAATGATGCCGCATGGGCACCAAAGCGACAATTCTAGGCTGGTCAATCATCGGGAGTATCCTCCTTGGGGATAGATGATGCGGTGTAGCGGATCGGTTCCACGGGGCGGGGTGCAGGAGGCTGTTCGGCCAGCGGGCGGGGATAATAAAAGGCCTGCTTCAGCGGCCAGGTGAGTGGTCCAGACTGCCGGTAGCCCTGATAGGTACCCCAGAACTGGCTGAAGCGGAAGCGCATAATACGCCAGGCCTCCCGCAGCCAGACACCCTGCCGGGCCGCTGCGCGCCAGTCGGCGCGCACATTGGCACGCCAAAGCCGCCAGAAATCCATAAAATGGAAGTGCTCCTGTGGATAAATCTGCTTGAAGGCCATGCCCTCGCGCCGGTAGCGATTGTACACCCCGCGCCAGGTTTCCTGATGGACATGGATGATTTCCGCCTCGGCCACATAGGAAACACCATAACCCAATGCCGTGGCTCGGCGGGCCCAATCCAGGTCTTCAAGGGCAGGAATCAGTTCATCATAGGGTTGCTGCTCCCAGAGTGACCGGCGGACGGCAGCATTGGCATTGTTGCAGAAAGGGTGTGGCTGGCGGTGCACCGAGTGATCCGGAAACCATTGTTGAAAGACCTGATGTTCGGAAAAATGGCTGGTTTCAGCACCGCGTTGCTTGCCATAGGCCAGGGCAATCTGCGGATCATCCAACGGCTCAATCAAGCGCTCCAGCCAGTCGGGATAGACCGGATAAACATGCGCCGAGGCAATCACCACCCGCTCTGCGCGGGCAGTCGCCACGCCCAGGTTCAACGAGCGGCCAAAGGTAAATTCCTGTGGCCGGATGGAGACCACCTCCACCGGGTAGGTGCGGGCAATGGCAACAGTTGAATCCGTGGAACCGGAATCAACCAGGATGATTTGCACATCCGGAATGGTTTGATGTGTGATGCCGCGCAACAAGCGGCCAATGTGCTTTGCTTCGTTATAGGCACGAATGACAATGGAACAAACAGGCATGCCGCTACCCTATTTGATCATGAAATCGCCGCCGTGGAGAATGCCTGCCACCACAATGCGCAGCGTGTCTGATTGTTCGGGTGAGAATGCCTCCACCGGCAGCGGCTTAAGGCGCACGAAGCCACGCCAGATGCCATCATCCTCCAGCAAGGCATCAAAAGGCAATGAACTGCGAAAGAGTTGATAATACAGGAATCGGCGGGCATTGCGCTGAAATTCGGGCGGGACAGGGATCGTGTCAGCAGCCAAAAATTCTTCAGCCTGCCGGCAGTATTCGTCCGCCGTTTGTGGAAAATAGACGGTCGGCAGTTGGGTGAAACGCGCCTTACCGCCGCATAATACCGCCGCACCGAGGATGGATGCCTCCAGCCCGATGGTGGAGTTGTAAATCAGCACAAACTTGGACTTTTGGATCAATTCATACGAACTGAATGGTTCACCCGAATCCACAAACAGCACATTGGGCAACGCCGCAATCTGTCGGCTGCGGGCCCAGTCAGCCACACTCTCCCGGGATTCCTTGCCCGGACGGCTCTCATCAGGATGAGCGCGCAGAACAAAGAACGTCTCCGGGTGCCCCCGGATGAGGTCCAACACAGCATCCAGCCAGGCAAACATGTCGCTGAAAACCACATTGGCGTGGGATTGGCTGGTGTCAAAAATGACATTGGTAAAGATGGGCACAATTTGTTTGAAGTCGCCAGCGCGCGCCCAAAATTCCGGCGTTAGACTCTTCATTTCCGGCCAGAATCGAATCCCCGCCATGCTGAAATTGCCCTGAAAACGCTGCTCCAGATAAGCATCCAGTCGGGTATTCTGTTCAGTGGACAGGTCGAAAGAAGCCGGAATGTCAATCGGGTAGGCCGTGGCCTCGCCGGAAGTGAAATAGGCCGTATGTGGCAGCAGCCCGACCTCATGAGCGAAGACGGGAATACCACGCTGCCGGGCCACCCAGCGTGCAGTAGCCTCGGGATAAAACTGTCCATTGAAAACCACCACGGCCTGCGGGTTGGTCTCATCCAACAGGGTGGTAAACTGCTGGGCAACATTCCAGGCTGAAAGCAGGAAATGTCGATAAAGGTAGCGGGTGGCCTCGTCATCATTCAGGGTGTGACGGCGCAGTATCCAACGCAGGGCGGGCAGTGTGAGTGCCCCCAGCGGCACCCCTTGGTGCTCAAAAGTCATCAGTTGGGGGACGGTCAGCGCCTGCAGGGTTTTTGAAAGAGCGGCATCGGCCACAAAGGTCAAGGCCCGCACGGTCGCATGGGCCTGGATTGCCCGGGACTGCGCCTGGCAGGGGCCGCAGGGGGGGGCGGCCAGCGGGTCGTCCCTTCGGGTGCCCAGCACACAGCGGCTGAGGCCCTGCCGGCAGACAAAGTGGATCACCGGTACACCGGCAAACTGCACCGCCCAACTGCTAAGCAGGCTGAAGGCCGCATTCAGACTCACTCCCTCCAGCCGGGTGGAGGCGTTGAAAAAGATCACCGGGCGCGCCCCAACAGCAGGGAGTGGGGCGGCACTGCGCACCCGGGCGGCGGTTGCCATCAGGTGGCGATTATCCTGCC
>DAOQTN010000046.1:0-11073 GCA_035340555.1 Anaerolineaceae bacterium
TCCTTTGAGGCTTTTCGTCTGTTTCTGATGTCCGAACTTTTGTCCGGACATCAGAATTTGGAGTTGACAATTCTCATTCGATGTTATAATGACATTATATGCTGCTCACCTGTGATTAAGCTGACAGGGCGATACTCCGCAGCAAACCACCAGATGGATTGATGGCTTCTACGGGGATATTGCTTTCGCCATGAAAATCGTCTGAGCAGACATCAACCTAAACGTAAACCAAAAACAAAAGGAGATTTATCCCATGGCAGAAAAGAAAAAGAAGAGCCTTCTTGGCGGTATTGTGGATGCATTGACCGACCGCGACGAGAAGGCCGCCGCCGCTGAGGCCGCGAAGGCTGAAGCTGAAGCCAAGGCGAAAGCCGAAGCCATTGCCAAATCCAAGGCCGAAGCTGAAGCTGCGAAGGCAAAAGCCGATGCTGCCGCCGCTGCCAATGCCGCCAAGGCCCGTGCCGACGCCGCTGCCGCCGCCAAGGCTGCCGAAGCCAAAAAGAACCTGGAAGCCGCTTCCGCCCGAGCTGAAGCTGCTCGCAAGGAGACAGAGGAACGCATCGCTGCCACAGCCGCCGCCGCCGCCCGCGCTGAAGCCGCCAAACCCAAGATCAAAACTGAACATACCGTCAAGGCGGATGAGACTCTGAGCCATATTGCCCTCAAGTATTACGGCTCGGCTCTGCCCCCCTTCTGGACCTATATTTATGAAGCCAACAAGGACGTGATCGGGGCCAATCCCAATTACATCCGGCCTGGCAGTGTTCTGAAAATCCCCGAGCTGACTGACGAACTGCGCGCCCAGCTCCAGAAGTAGGCTTTGGTAATACCATGCCTCGAACTGCAACCCGAAAAATCAACCTGGCCAACGTTTTTCAAACCGTAACACAGGTCCTGAGCCAGAATCAGGCCAGCCTGAACCAATCCGATGAGGTCAATCACGACCATGGCGATAACATGGTGCAAACCTTTGAAGTTATTGCCCAGGCCATGAAAGAGCGTAAAAATGCCACCCCGGCAGAACAGTTGGAATATGCCGCCCAGTTGCTGCGTCAGCAGACAAACAGCGGCTCCAGCCAAATTTATGCCAACGGATTGCAAAACGCAGCCACCCAGTTCCAGAATCGTCCACTTAACCAAGGCAATGCCATGGAACTGATCCAGGCATTGATGGGGATGGGTGGACAGACTGCTGAAACATCTGGCAGTGCTCCATCTGGCGATATGCTGGGCTCACTGCTGGGTGGGTTGATGGGTGGTGGAGCCTCGGAGCAGCAACCGGCTGCTTCCTCGGGTTCGGCTGGTTTGGATCTGCTCGGCTCGCTGCTTGGCGGACAGACGGGTCAAGGCGGTCAGAGTGGTCAGAGTGGTGGCGGCGTGAACCTTGGCCAGTTGTTACAACTTGGCATGGGGTATATGCAGGCCACCCAAAACGGCGCCAGCCCACTGCAGGCGCTGACCCAGGTATTGCTTTCTTCCGGTAGCCCACTTTCTGGTCGTGGTTATCGCGCCGAGTCTGGTGCACTGGTGATGCAAACCCTGATGCAGGAGATGGTGGGGCAGCGCAAGCCGGCCCGCTGATTCCTGTGATCGTGTCGATCAAAAGCTCCCGGTCCAAAGCCGGGGGCTTTTTTGCTGGTGCGCCCAGCGGGCAGCGATCATTTCGAAAGAAATTTATCCGGTGTTTTTCCAATAAAAAGCCCGCGTCACAACGCGGGCTGGTTTTTGAGGTCGCCGCCTGAACCGACAGACGACTTACTTCTTGGATACCTGCACAGCAATTTTACGGGGTTTCATCTCTTCAGCCTTGGGCAGCCGCAGGGTCAGCACGCCGGCATCGTAACGGGCTTCAATCTTGTCGACGGTAATCAGCCCCGGTAGCTTGATGGTTCGACTGAAGGCCCCGCAGCGTCTCTCGCGCAGATGTAACTTGCCCTGCTCCAGGTCCTTATCATCGACGATTTCACCCCGGATGGTCAGCAGGTTGTCCTGGTAGGTGATTTCAATATCATCAGGGTTGACGCCTGGGACGGTGGCTTTGATCAGGAATGCCTCGTCCTGCTCAACCACATCCAGTGCCAGACTCCAAGTCATCTGGGGTTCATCCACATCCTCGGTGGGTTCCACCATGGATTGCATTACCCGACTCATGGCCCGGCGCATTGCATGTGCTTCACGGAAAGGATCATATCGAACTAACATGGCAGCCTCCTGCTTGTGTAAAGGTTTGTTGAATTGATTGGCCAGCATTTTTTTGTTTTGCTGACAGCTTTATAATAGCCCGGACACGTAAGAATCAAATCAATAGAATATTTGAAAAATATCAGAGATTGGGCGCTTAAACAGCTTGTCATTCCCGGCGCTTCATGCTAGGATGAATGCAGGATCGGGCCACGGGCAAGCAGTTGAGCCTGTATCCTTCTCAATGGAGTATGAAACCATGGAACTCAAACAACTGCAAGAGATCCCATTGTTCCGAAATTTAACTGAAGGCGATCTGCGCGAAGTATCGCTTTTGCTGGAAGAAGTTGAGATAAAGGCCGGGGATGTATTCATGCATGAGGGGGATGCGGGCGATAAACTGTATATCATTGTGTCCGGACAGGTCGAAGTTGTGAAGGCGCTGGGGACCCCCCAGGAATTACCGCTCCTGCGTTGCCAGCCAGGTGATTTTATTGGCGAGATGTCCTTGATTAACCCCGATGGGCTGCGCACTGCCAGTGCCTGCTGTAGTGGCCCGGCCCGACTGCTGGTGTTGCATCAACAGGATTTCAATCATTTGATGGAAACCCGCCCGGCGGTTGCCATGGTCATTTTGCGTGAGTTGTCCACCCGACTGCGTGAAACCAGCAATTCGGTCATTCTCCGACTGCAGCAGGCCAATGACGAACTCACCCATGCCTACGACATGACCTTGGAGAGTTGGGCCCTGGCTCTGGCGTTGCGGGATAATGAAACAGAAAGCCACACTCGGCGCGTGGCTGACTTAACCACCCACCTGGCGGCCGAGTTGGGTGTGCGCGGGGAAGATCTGATCCATGTCCGGCGGGGTGCCATTTTGCACGATATCGGGAAAATCTTTGTGCCGGATTCCATTCTGCTCAAACCTGGTCCCCTGACCGACGAAGAATGGAAGGTTATGCGGATGCACCCGGTGTATGCCCAGCAAATTCTGGCACCCGTGGGGTTCCTTCAGAAGGCGGCAGAGGTACCCTATAATCATCATGAACGCTGGGATGGCACGGGGTACCCACGAGGTGTCAAGGGAGAAGCCATCCCGTTGGGAGCGCGGATTTTTGCCGTCATCGACGTCTGGGATGCCTTGGTCAGTGACCGGCCTTATCGTAAGGCCCTGCCGGAGGAAATGGTTTTGGATTATTTGCAGCAGCAAAGTTCATCACATTTTGATCCCCAGATTCTGCAAGCCTTCCTTGATTTTCACCGGTCCGGCAAGATAAATGATCATATTGGCTAAATAAAATGAATATTCGGGTTGGCCTTGAATATGCTTTTGAAGGACGCTGGCTGGCTTGGGCATTGGATTATCCGGGCTGTTTTGCCTACGGTCCCGATGCCAGCGGAACCTTGGTTCAGGTGGTGCCTGCCCTGATCGCCTACCAGGACTGGGTCGCCCGGAACACCAGCCATTCCTGGCTGGCGAATCTGGGGGATTTTGACATCCGATTGACCGAGGTCTGGCAGATTTACCGTGTTGATGCGGATTATGAGATCGTTTTGGAAGAGGGATATGAAGTCAATGCCTGGTTTCAGCAGGACTGGCTGCCGTTAACCCGTGTGGATGTCCGGCGGGCGGCGCAACTACTGGATTGGACACGTTCCGATCTCTTGAGTGTCGTTGCCGGCTTGACCGATGCACAATTGGATGCCGAGTATCCAGGCCAGAGATGGAGCATCCGCGGAATCCTGTCTCATGTGGCAACCGCCGAGTGGTGGTATCTGGATCGTTTGGGATTGGCCAGTTTGGCCCGTACTGCGCTGCCCAAGGACCCCTTGGAACGGTTAAGCGTTGTCCGTCACCAGCTGCAATCCGTTCTGCCGGACTTGGAGGGTGTTGAGCAGGTCAATGGAAAGCTGGGTGAACTATGGAGCCCGCGCAAACTGGTGCGCCGGGCGCTGTGGCATGAACGCGATCATGTCAATCATATTGTGCAATTAATCGCCATAAATGATATTCAGTCCTGCCAGGGGGCGTAAACAGGCCATTTGCGGGAGCCAATACTTGAGCAATCCTCCGCAACCCAGGAACTCAAATGAAGCCCAACTGGGGGAATGGAGCCCAACTGGGGGGCGGGGCCAGGTATCCAGCGGGAAAAGCGTGGGGGCGGGCACTTAGCTTGGGTTTTACCAGTTGGGGGGAACAAAAAAGGCGGCTTACTGGAGCCGCCTTGTCGAACTGTTATGAATGCCTGGCTAGATCCGTCCAACAAACCGTTCAATCCGGCGCAGGGCTTCTTGGATTTTTTCGTAAGATGTGGCGTAGGAACAGCGCAGGAAACCATCTCCACCCAGGCCAAATGCGTTCCCTGGCACTGCGGCCACTTTTTCTTCATGGAGCAGCCGGGTGGCAAAAGTGTCATCATCCAAACCGGTGACAGAAATCTTGGGGAAGCAGTAAAAGGCTCCTAGGGGTTCAAAGGTGGGCAGCCCGATTTTGTTCAGACCATCCACAATCAGGCGGCGGCGGCGATCATATTCCTTGGTCATTTGGGCCACGTAGGGTTCACCCTCTTTCAGGGCGGCCAAGGCACCGGCTTGTGCGGTTGTTGATGTGCACATCACCGTATATTGGTGAATCCGCACCAGACCGGTGAGGATTTCCTTGGGTGCGCAGGCATATCCAATGCGCCAGCCGGTCATGGCGTAATCCTTGGAAAAGCCACCCAGCAGGACGGTGCGCTTGCGCATTTCTGGAAGGGCAGGGAAGCAGACATGCTGATGACTACCATAGACCAACCGGTCGTAAATTTCATCTGAAACCACAATCAGGTCGTGTTCTTCAGCCATTTTGGC
Organism: Anaerolineaceae bacterium; assembly: GCA_035340555.1. Classification (GTDB taxonomy): domain Bacteria; phylum Chloroflexota; class Anaerolineae; order Anaerolineales; family Anaerolineaceae; genus JAGOFZ01. Next base: position 5,032 of record DAOQTN010000046.1, read on the forward strand.
AATTTCGAGCAGGCGGTCGCGGTGGGCTACCGCCCCGGTGGGATTATTGGGGAAGCCAAGCAAGATCGCCTTGGTGCGGGGGGTGATGGCCGCGCGAATTTGCTCAGGATCCACATCAAAGTTGTTCTCCATTTTGCAGGGAATTTCAACAGCTACACCACCGGCCATGATGACCTCAGCCTGGTAGGAGACAAAGCACGGGGTGGGAATGATCACCTCATCACCAGGGTCAAGAATGGCGGTGAATGTTAGGTAAAGGGCTTCTGAGCCACCAACAGTGATGATAATTTCCGTGGCGGGATCATAGCCCACACCATAGAGCCGTTGGATGTGCTCGGCCAGGCCCTGACGCAAATCCATGCGCCCGGCATTAGAGGTGTAGTGGGTTTCGCCCTTTTGTAGTGAGCGAATCCCAGCATCAATCACGGGCTTGGGCGAATCAAAATCGGGTTCACCGATACCCAATGAGATGACATCCTGCATGGTGGCAGCAATGTCAAAGAACTTCCGAATGCCCGAAGGCTTGAGGCCAGCAATCGTTTTGGCAATGTAAGAATCACGCATTTTTGGGTTTCTCCTGAGGAATTAAATCGAGTTGATACGCCATTCGTCGTAAAGTTCGCCGTAAAACAATTCGAACATCTGCCCATTGACAGTGCGAACGCGAAAACACTTGCCACCCGGAATGCGCCAGGTGGATTCCACCGTGGCAATATCCAAACGCTGGCCATCCCAGGTCAGCGCAATGGGCCGCTCGGCATACTCGAATCCGGAATGACACTCCACTGGCTCTTTCATAAATTTATTTGCGAACTGTCGCCAACATTCAGTTTGCTAGGCCGCCCGTTTAACCGCACGGCTCGACCGATGATGCTGCCTTCCAGGACCAGGTTTTCGATGATGGTGTCGGTGTCCACGATGGTGTCGCGCAGCACGCTGCCGCGCACCTGACAATTGGCCCCCAGCGAAACGTGCGGGCCAATGACTGAGGCTTCAATTACCGCACTGGGATGGATGGCGACTGGCGGAATAATCGTCACACCGGCGCGAGGAGCCGGGGTACTGCTGCGAGTATTTTCCAGCAGCCAGCGATTGGTTTCCAGCAGGGCGTCCGGGCGGCCGGCGTCCAACCAGACCTCAACGGATTCCGTCCGCAGCCGGGCTCCCTGCTCAATCCATAGGTTGAGCGCGTCGGTGAGGAAAAATTCGTTCTTTAACTTGACCCCCCGGCGGATCTGCTGATCGAGAATATCGATCAACTGCTCGCCGGAGCGAAAATAATAGAATCCCACAACCACGCGATTGTTGTCCAGTGACTGGGGTTTCTCAATCAAGCGGGTAATCAGGCCGGCGCTGTTAACTGCAGCCACCCCAAAGGGACGGGGATCCGGCACCGGTTTCACCCAGGCAATACCATCCATCGGTTCGTCCAGCACTTGGGATAAATTGGTCTCAATCAGGGTATCCGAAAACGACATCAGCACCGGACCGGTTAGATGTTCCCGGGCCAGCCACAGGGCATCCGACTGACCGCGCATCTGTGGCTGCACAACCAGGTGATAGGGTTTGTCGGGATGGTGCTGCTGCATATGAGCTTCAACCTGTTCTTGTTGATACGGTCCCACAATCAGGACATATTCCACAGGTTGACCAGCCGGCAGGCTGTTGAACTGGGCCAGCACATGGTCAAGCACAGTTTGTCCGGCCAGAGGAATCAATGGCTTGGGCTTGCTCCAGGTATGCGGGCGCATCCGGCTGCCATAACCGGCCATCGGGACAGTAAGTTTCAGTGTCTGGCTCAACAGATTTCCCTCCGAAATGGGCATGACAATTGAAAAGGTCAGGCAACCTTTCTCATTGTAGCATTTATCCGCCCTGACGGGCGTCATCATTGCGCGGGAGTTTCTTCACGATTCAACCGGGGTCTCCTCGTGGTCCGGTGACCAGAGCGTCTGGATTTTTCAAATATTCATGTTTATGCTGCCGGCGGCTGGGCGGATTTCCGTGGTGCAAAAATCAGGCGGAAGAGGTGAATGAGGCCGCGTACCAGCGCGGTCACCGGTACAACAACCCAGTTGATGAGTTCGGAAAATATCCCAAAACCCTGACCCACCCAGACGATGGCCGGGCGCAGTTTGTGCAGTGGTTTGATGTGGGCGTAGGCCAGACAAAGGCCGACCGTGATCAATGAGATGGCAAAACGCTGCCAGTCGGCAAATTCGAAAATGCCGAATTCTTCCAGCAGGAGCTCAATGCCGATATTGAGAATCAGGATGTACGCAGCCGTTTTCAGGATGGGTTCCTTTTGTACGGCGTAGCTGAATAACCCGGCCGCAAAGCGCATCATCAAAATTCCAATGGCTACACCGAGCATGACCACCCAAAGCTTGTCCGATAGCGAGACGGCTGTGACAACATTATCCAGGCTGAAGACCAGATCCGCCAGCTCGACTGAAACCACCACTGACCAGAAGCTGCCGGTTTTCAGACGGCGGATTTCACCTTCCTCGGTTTCCACATCCACCGTACCCAGATTTTCGAAAGCAAGATGCATCAGGTAGAGGGCGCCAATGATTTTAAGCCAGGGATTGTTGACAATCAGGCTGGCCAGCAGCAGCATCACGCCACGCCCCACATAGGCTCCCAGAAGCCCCACCCTCAGGGCGGCAGTGCGTTGGTTGCCCAGCAGTTTGTTCAGGGCATGGCCAATGCTGCGCAATGCGGTTGGCCATTCAATGGGCTTATCGTCTGGCAGTGGGGTGACCATGGCCCCAAGCACGGCGGCATTGTCAATCGAGAGCAGGCCCTCCAGCACAATCAATTGCAGAATGATCAGAGGAATAGTCCAGTCCATAAAATTGGCGGGCCGGATCTGCCGCTTTCGGGCGGCATTATAGCCCGCAGCCTCCTTTCAAATATTTCAAATATCAAACAGATGATAAACTACAAAAAGTTTGGTGCTGCTTGTTCCAAATGCGGCCGCGATACGGATCAGCCCAACCAGCGCCTGTGCCGGGCAGGGTTGTGGAGGCATTGGAGCAATGACTGAGGAGCCCGGTCTGGAGAGGTGAACGGTTTGCCGGACTTTGGAAAAAAGATTGATAATTTTCGACGTTGTGAACGCTGTGATTATACTCTGATAAATCTGATTAATATAGTGATTTATTTCATATTTTTAACCTCCAATTGGCGTTAATTGTTAATGCTCTCATCAATTGCAGGCTCACGGAATACCACTTGTGTACAACCTGTGCGGCTTTTCTCCGCAGATTTTTCCTGCAGATTTACTGCCAGTGCCGCTGTACCGCTTGTGAACAGGCCGGCTGTCTCTGTCAATTTTTTATGTCGGGGATAGTGTACAAGTTAGTGTACAATTAATGACGATGTTTCCCCTCCGGTTATCTTCCCGCTTGAAACTTGGACTATTGAATGTCCTGGCTTGGGTACCGTTTTTATTGTATGTGGGTTTTGTAATATCCACTGGTCGGGGCCCGGTGGATTATGAAACTTTTCGTGAAATTGGCGGCCGGCTCGTCCAGGGGGCCCCCATTTTTGTGGACAATAGTTATTATCCGTTTCCAATAGTTTATGTTTTTGCTTTGCTCCATCTTTTGCCACATCCGTTGGGTGCCATTCTCTGGCTGCTGACGCCGGTGCTGGCTGCTTGGTGGATTGCGAGGCGCAAGCCTTGGGTGCTTTTGTTCGGCCCTCTGGCTGCTCATTTCTTTGGTGGACAATCAACGGTCTTTGCCATGGTGGGGTTATGGGGATACCTGCGCCGGCAGGATGTGACGCAGGGTGCGGGAGGTTTCTGGTTGGGTTTGATTGCCCTGAAACCACAATTGGCGGTTTTCCCTGTTTTGCATGCCATCAGGCGATGGTGGCTGGAATTTCGCAAAACCCACCGTCCTCCCCGCCAGGCGCTGACATTTTTGGGGTTGGTATTGGCCGGATATCTGTCCGGCGTGCCATTTGGATGGAACTGGCCCATCCAATGGCTCACCAATCCCCGGCCGATCTTTTTCCGGGCCCAGGCGGGGATCATCCCGCGCTCATTGGTGTTGCTGGGAATGGATCCCAGCTCGGTATTGTTTTTTGGGGTTACGTTTCTGCTGTTGGGATTTCTGTTTTGGGGTGTCTGGCGTTTGAACGGCCGAAAAATGTCCTTGGCGCTATGGCTATTCTGCACGGCTTGTGGATTTCCTTTAATACATGACTATGATCTGATTCAACTGGTTCCTTTGCTTGATACCCGCCAACTCAAACGTTGGGCCTTGATTGCCTCCATCCCGCTGTGGATCGTGATGTTGTGTGCCTATCAGAACGATCAAGCCTGGTTTGCTGTCACACTTATTCCCCCCGTGCTGGTTATCGTGTATCTGTGGCAGGCCAGACAATCACCTCCGGCGGCGTCTTAAGTCATTACGGGGGCAGACTCTGAAAAAGTAGCTATCGATGGCCAAGTAAGTCGGTCTGAAATAATGTGGCGGCGTGGGAAATCTGTCACCGCGGGATTAAGCCGGATGGTGTCATGGAGGATGTGACAGTCCAGCGGTTGATCAGGCGGCGGGCTACCAGGTTTGCGGACCTGCCCAGGCCAGACTGACGTTCTTCATCTGGGCCGACCTGGCCTGATTCGGTGTACAATCAATCCATGAACCGTTACCGTTACCCATCAGAATCCGTCATTTTAGCATTGACGGTTGTTGCCATCATTGTTGCGGTTGGATTAACGGCGGGGGCAACAGTGTGTATTGCGCCCTTAGTTCTTCTCGCCATTGTATTGATGTCCTACTGGCAGTCAAAACAACATCACAATGAGCTGATGCAGGCGGCTCAGCCCGTCACCCTGACCGAAACGCCCCGCCTGGCAGAACTGGTTGCTGACAGTGTCACCCGGTTAAACGCTCCCCCGGTCCAGACCTATGTGGTCCGTTCCAACCAGCGCAATGCCTATACCTTTGGATTGACCCGTCCCAATGTCGTGGTGCTTTACTCATCCCTCTTTCAACTTATGGATGAAGATGAAATCCGTTTCATCGTGGGACACGAGTTGGGGCATGTGGCATTGGGGCACACGTGGCTGAATACTGTCTTGGGCGGAATGGGGGGGGTGCCGGTTTCATTGGGGGCTGCAATTATCCTGACTTTCGCCTTTCGCTGGTGGAACCGAGCTTGTGAATACTCTTGTGATCGCGCCGGATTGATTGCCTGCGGCAACCTGAATAAAGCCATCTCGGCCCTGGTCAAGCTGGCGGCGGGGGATGTGGATACCGAAGCCGAACTGCAGGCGGCCTTGCAGATGGTGGAGGCTGAGGATGATTCCACTTGGAACTTGCTGGCCAACACACTTTCCACCCACCCCTTGATTGCCCAGCGGATTGCAGAACTGCGCAAATTTGCAATTTCACCGGAATACCGGGCGCTGTTTCGCAGCTGATTGGGGCCTGGTCCATGAAACCGGCTAGTGTGTTTGAAAAGCTCAAAGAATTTTCCCCCAGCAGTACACAATATTTAACTGGACGCGGCCTTAGTCTGGCGATTGGCATGGTCATTCTGGGGGCGGTTCTTTGGTCTGCCGTGATCGAGCGCGAAATTCCTGATTTGTATTTTGATTTGGCTTCAATTTTTCTGAGTGTTATCGGGACAGTGACCAATTTCTTTGTCATTGTCTACAAGGAGATTCCGACGCGTAACGCCACAATCAGGGGGTGGCTGGCTCAATTTTTCGGTGTTATGGGGATATTCTTTTGGATTTGTGTGGGGTACCTGGGGCTGCAAGCTGTTCTGGATCGGTTTATGTAAGGATTGTATTTTTCTGCCCCGGAAAATGACTTTTGCCAGTAACATGGCGGGATATTTTAGACACAAATGCTCTGTGATTATCCACGCCCCTGAGGCCGACCAAATTGGGAGAGTATCGAAATTGATTATTCGTTTGGTGTCCATGTGTTGACAGATAAGAACATTAGTGCCAGTATCAAGGCATGAAGTTGAGCGTTTATGCCCAGCAACCCGGTATCTCGGATCGCACTGCCTGGC
>DAOQTN010000047.1:0-10787 GCA_035340555.1 Anaerolineaceae bacterium
GTTTTAATCACCACGGTCCCAAAACCGAATATCCGTCCCAGAAACGTCGTGGTCACGTCATCCGAGAGGACTGCCTCCAGGGGGACTTCGCGCCGGCTGTCATACAATAATATGACGCGTTCGTGAAACAGGACCCGCCGATTGGTAATAATTGAAAAATCATTGGACCAATCCAGCCAGACCAACCCGACCCAGATGGCAATCGCCAGCAGAAACACCAGAGCCAGAATGAGGAAAATCGGATTTTGGGCCTGCCCAAAGTACAGGGCGAGCAGTGGAACACTGGATACCGCCCCGATGAGTAAGGGCGGGATCAGTTTGAGCCAGAGAAAAACCGGGTGGCGCCGGGCAATCAAATACACCACTTCGCGCGGGCCGCGCCAGGGCATGGGCAGACTGACCAGCAAATCATAAGTTTCCCGCATGGTATCCAGATAAGGTCCCAGGGCGGGCATGTTGCGCTCAGCCAGCAGCAAATCTTCATCCTGCCAGCACAGGATGCGGGAGGGAGCCACGGCTTCAGCCCGGACCCGGCGTGCCTGACGACGATTGAGTGCTTCTTCGCCAAAGGTCATGCCGGCATCCAGAATCACCAGATCGGCATCCTCGCCACTCTCCGAACGCACCAGGCGTACCCGGCCGCTGAGCAGGATATAAAAAGCATCCGCATAATCCCCCTGGTGGAAAATGGTCTGACCTTCCACCGCCGGTAAGACCGTAAAATCCCGCTGGACCCGGGCCCATTCCGCTTCATCCAAATCCCGAAACAAATGCATGCTGCGGATCAGATTTAATTCTTCAGGAGACAGGTCACTCATAAGTTAAGTATATCCCAATTTTGGATTCCACTCCGCCGCACAGGGCAAATCTCTGGTAGAATTTGCTTTTGCGGAGATCACCATGCGGAATCGCAGCCTAAATATCTTGCCATGGATATCGATCATGCTGCTGCTTGCAGCGGTATTGTTAACCGTGGTTCAATTGATTAGATATAGCAGGATTCGTACCAGTTTCACGCCGGGCACAAAAATTGCTGGAATTCCCGTCGGGGGGTTGACCCGCGCCACGGCTGCAGACCGGTTGGTGCAGGCTTACAACCTGCCGATCGAAATTCACTATGGCGATGCCATCATCCAAGCCAAACCGGCCTCGCTGGGCTTTGACATGGACCTGGAGGTCATGTTGGCAGCCGCCGACCAGCAGCGGGTGGAGCTCCCCTTCTGGGGCTCGTTTTGGGATTATATGTGGAACCGTCTGCCGGCCGCCGCAGAAGTGCCTTTGAGCGCCACCATCACGGATGAACGCTTACGAACCTACCTGCAGAATGAAATTGCCGCCCGGTACGACCAGCCGGCTGAAGCGGCCAAACCCATTCCCGGGTCCCCCAACTTCGAACCTGGCAAACCTGGAACCACCCTGGACATTGAACGCGCTGTGATTCTGGTTGAAGATGCCCTGCGTTCACCCACGGCCCGGGTGGTGAACTTGACCTATAACCGGACGGAAACGGTGCGACCGTCTCTGCAGAACCTGCAAATTCTGCTGCAGCAGGTGATCGATGCCCAGGAATTTGACGGCGTGGCCGAGATTTATCTGCTGGATCTGCAAAGCTACCAGGAACTGAACTTCGCCTATACGCAAGGCGAAACCATCCCATCCGACGTCGCCTTTACGGCTGCCAGCACCATGAAGATTCCCATTCTAGTTTCGGTCTTCCGCCGATTGAACGAACCCACCCCTGCCGATGCCCTGACCATGATTGAGCAAATGATTGTCCGATCGGAAAATGACCCGGCGGATCGTCTGATGGAAACCTATCTGGATACCAACCTGGGTCCGATCCAAGTAACGGATGACATGCAGTCCTTGGGGTTTGACAACACCTTCCTGGCCGGCTATTTCTATCCCGGGGCCCCGCTGCTGCGGCGGTATGAGACCCCCGCCAACCTGCGGACCGATGTCACCACCCTGCCGGATGCCTACAACCAGACCACCCCTGCTGAAATGGGCGCCTTGTTGACTGACGTCTACCAGTGTGCGCAAAGCGGCGGTGGTTCTCTGGCGGCCGTATTTCCTGGGGAAATTTCACAAGCCGAGTGCCGGACCATGATTGGCTATCTGGCGCAAAACCGGATCGGGGTCCTGATCCAGGCCGGGCTGCCCGAAGGCACCCAGTTGGCGCACAAACACGGCTGGATCACGGAATCAGATGGCGTAATTCACACCATTTCAGATGCCGGGATTGTCTACACCCCCTCCGGCAACTATGTACTGGTCATCTCCATTTATCGTTCCCAACAGCTTATCTGGGATAATGCCAACGCACTCTTTGCCGGATTGTCACAAGGGATTTACAACTACTTCAATCTGGCCGGGCAGTAGGCGAATAATGCCCGTAAGCCCGCTGTAAGCGCTCCAGCAGTCCATCCGGCGTCAGGCCCAGAGGGGTGCACAGTTCTGTTTCCAGTGCTTTCAAAGCAGGAATCAGCTGCTCCAGTTTTGCAGGCGTGATGGTGCCATACCGCTGCTGCAGGGCCCGCAGTCGCGCCGGGACATCCACCAGGCGGCTGCCTTCCATCAATTTATCCGCATAATAGACAATCTTCTCTTCCCAACTTTGAGGAGCTTCCCGGGGGTCCAACAGGCCAAAAAGCATATGCCGCCGGGCAATCCCGGCCAGAACGGGTTGCTGATGCGCTTCCAGCCAGACGGCGGCAGCCTCACCGTGATGCGCGTACCCGGCTGCAGCGAGCTTGCTCAGATCATGGAGCAGTGCGCCACGGTGCGCCAGCAGGGGGTTGACGGCAATCCCGGCCGCGCGCAGCCAGACTGCCAGCACATAACTGATCGCGGCGACGCCTTGTACATGGGCCAGCAAAATCGGCGGGTTGTTCAGTTCGGTCAACCAGGCCAGGCAATCAGCATAACCCGGGAGCCGGGGGGCATCCAGCAAAACCGGGAGTTCAGCCAGGGCGGTGATTTCAGCATCCTGCAGAGGCAGCAAACTTGGCACCGCGGCACCGGACGGATTGAGCCAGACGGTGCACCAACCCAGGCGCTGGGCACCCACGATATCAGCCAGGTACTCATCGCCAACCATCATCAGTTGATGGGCGGGCAATCCCAACTGCTGGGCCAGAGTGCCGAAAAACGCCGCGGCGGGCTTGCGTGCGCCGAGTTCATGCATGGTATAGACCCGTTCCAGATGAGCGTCCAGTCCCACCCGTGCCAGGGCCCGCATCACCTGATTGGCATCGGAATCCGCCGCATTGGTGGCCACCACCAGCCGGGCCCGCTTTGACAGGGCGGCCAGGGCCGGTTCGGCACCCGGCAGGGCTTCAACCCGGGGCCAGTCAGCCATCACACCGGAATATTCGGGCAGGACCCGCATGAGGGTGTTGCCCCAATCAAAAGCGATGCCAGCGATGGTCATGGGGTAGTCAGGGAGATGGGTTCAACCGTGCCAGCTTGGGCCCGAAACAACAGTCCGCTCACCGCGTAAACCCCGGCCGGGCAGCGGGATTCGGCCACCGCCTGTTGGATTTGGGCCATCAGGACAGCCGGGTCGCTGACCTGCAGCGGATCCAGGGGACCCAGGGCACAACTCACCGCGGTTGGAAATTCGTCCTTGCGTTCCACCAGCATGGTGATGGCATCGTTCAGGGCAGCAACCCGCGGAATTTTATAGGCGTCAAAGCCATCGGCGTAGGGAGCCGGCATGAAAGCGGCCCGGTAGTGATAATCCGCCTCCAGAATGGCCGTGACCGGTTTACCTTCGGGGGTCAAATGGGCAGCCAGAACGCGCCGGCCGCTGTCACTGGCGGGCCAGATGCTGTAAGGCAAACCAATCATATTTCCCAGACGATTTTTTAGATCGCTCCGTCCAGCCCGGTCAATAAATGAGCGCAGCATCTCGTCGTTCTTTTTCAATTCCCAGGCAATCAAGGCATTATCGGTCTGGTCCAGGCGAACGTGATCGTAGGTGTGGTTGTAGGGCGCGGCATCATGCTCGATGCACCAGATGATGGCGGCGGAAAGGGCATCCTCCCAGCCGGGCATATTGATAAACCAATCGTCCGTGGTTTCGCGGTTGGCATAAAGCTTATCGCCCATATTGAAGAACAAGGCCCAAGAAAAGCCAAAATCAGGATGCTGTTGATAGAATTGCCAGTGCCAGCCCAGGCCGGATTTGGGCGATGGGTTGCCCTCGGCGTCCAGAAAGATCTGGTCAGCGAAGAAAAGATCATCCATCGTGAAAATCAATGGCCGGCGCCCCGGGGGCACGGTGAGGTTCCCATTCAGCCAGTTTTCCATTGAAATCAGGCTGTAACCGGCGGCATCCAGCTGCTCCAACTGCCACTGAAAATCCGCCAGGCGCAGCTTCGTATTGGTTGATTCGGTGTACCGGTTGGGCAAAAAGCGGTGATACATCAAAACCGGAACTTGGGGATCCTGCTCCCAAACGGTAGCCTCAAGATAAAACGGCACCGGGGTGGCGGTGGGAATCAAGGTCGGCGTCGGTGACGGTTGCGGCAGCGGTGTTTCCGTCGCAGCCAGGGTGGGCGTCTGGATAACCGTGGGCACCGGTGTGGGGACCGCAGTGCAGGCGGTGACCAGGAGGCCGATCATCAAGAAGAATGGGCTGAATCTCGATTTCATATGGAGGAAATTTTATCATGAATACCGGGCCGGCAAGCGGACCGTTTTGGCCTTGGGCAGGAAGCCCCCAAGTTGATATAATTTTCTACTCAATCCCCCAGAACAACGCAGTTACGGCCCTGAGCCTTGGCCCGATACAGCGCATCATCGGCACGCCGAACCAGCGCGTCGGGTGTATCCCCGGGACGGTAGGCGGTCACCCCAAGGCTGATGGTCACCGCCTCGGAGATGGGGAAATGATGCCGCGAGATTGCCTGGCGCAGCCGGTCGGCCAGTTCACCCCCCTGCTCCAGGCCGATGCCGGGCGACAGGATAATGAATTCATCCCCGCCCCAGCGGATCAGCATGTCAGACGCCCGGATGACCGACATCACGATCTGGGCCAGTTTTCCCAATACGGCATCCCCCATGTGATGGCCGTACCGGTCGTTAAATTGTTTGTAATGATCCGCGTCAAAGATGATCAACGCCAACGGGGTCTGGTAACGCTGGGCGCGTTGCAGTTCCGGGCCGATGATCTCATCAAATTTGCGGCGGTTAAAGGCGCCGGTGAGTTTATCGGTTGAGGCCAGAGTCTCCATCTGCTGCAGAGCCGATTGAAGCCGGCGGTTGGCCGCTTCAGTTTCCTCGCGCGCCTGCCGGGCAGCATCAAACAGGCGGGCATGTTCCACGGCAATGGCGGCCTGAACCGAAATGGTCTGCAGCAGACGGATATGTTCATCTGTGTAAATATTGGGCTGGTAGCTTTGGATGGAGATTACCCCCAGGATTTGATCCCGCACCACCATCGGCACCCCCAAATAAGCCCGCACCCGTTTGCCACCGACATGAAACAGCGGGGGCACAGTCACATCGGGTGGCGGGCCCTCGGGCGGATCATCCGGAATATAGACTGTCTCCCGGCTGCGTACAATATGTGCGGTCACGCTGCCCGCATCCGTGACTTTCACCCCATCGGTTGGCACCGGCTGGTCATCATCCAGGAACAAGGGAAATACAATATCCTCCGTATTCGGATGATAGAGGGCAATGTAAAACGCGTCCACCGGGGCCACCCGTTTGCACTGTTGAAAAACCGCACGCAGTACTTCAGCCAGCTTCAGGTCGGAAAGGATGGCTAGGCCGATGCCATTGATGGTCTCCATTTCATTGGCCCGGCGTTCCAAGGCCAGGGTACGTTCGCGAACTTTTTTCTCAAGCGAGCCATACAACAAGCTGTTCTCGATAAACACCGCCGCCTGGGCCGCAAACAATTCCAGCGGTTCCAGGTCCTGTTGTTGAAAAATGGCCAGCCGGGAACGGTTTTCAAGGTAGAGCGCGCCAATGGTGGCCCGCGGCGTGGTCAGAGGGGCACAAATCACCGAACGCAGCTGCAGTCCGGTTGTGGTCCGGATGCCATTCACCGCGTCCTGCATGAGCAGGGGCTTTTTCTGTTCAATCACCCGTTTCAGGATGGACAGACTGATATTGCGCTCCGGGCCGGTGATCGTCTGGCCATCGGCGTTCAGGCTGACCCGGCAGTCAACCTGGCCAGTCTCATCCATGAGCGCCAGATAGCCATACTCCGCATGCACCAGGTCCATGACCGTGCGCATGGCATACTCCAACAACGGCTGTAAATCGCGGGTTTGAGCCATTTGCAGACTGATATTGAGCATCGTCTGATAAAAAGTCACATCAGCCATAAATGCACCCCCGGGGCTGGGCCAGAAAAACAGGGCCCGGTTTGATAAATTGGCTTAATTTATCAAATCTGACCAGTTTAACCATTGAATTCTGCCATTTCATTGAACTCATTAATGATATTTTAGCACAAAGCCGGATAACAACCACCGGCTTAAACGGGTGCTTTCCCGCGCCAGGGATGGGGCCTGGTTCCGGTTCCCGGCCTGACCCGGCCAAACAGCCTGACCCAGCCCAACCAGCCTGACCCGGCCCGACCGGCCGGGCGGGCCTCAGAGACGGAAGATCGCGCCCGCCAGTGATATAATCGGGTCCATGACTATCGTATCCATAGATATTGAAACCACCGGTCTTGACGCACAACGTGACGCCATCATCGAAATTGCTGCCGTCCGGTTCAACGGCCGTCGGATTGAAGGGGAATGGAACTCACTGATCAACCCCAACCGTCCCATCCCCCCCATGATCACCCAGCTGACAGGCATCAACAACGATATGGTTCGCAACGCCCCCCCGCTGAAAGCTGTGATCCAGGATCTGGAAGCATTTATTGGTTCTGATCCCGTGCTGGGCCACAACGTCCGCTTTGATCTGGGTTTCCTGCAACAGCAGGGGATTCTGCAGCTCAATGAAGTCATTGACACCTATGAACTGGCTGCCGTCCTGATGCCCACCGCTCCGCGTTACAACCTGGGCAGCCTGGGGCAGATCATGGGGATTTTGATTGAAAATTCACATCGGGCCCTGGATGATGCCCGCCTGGCCCATGCGGTTTTCATGGGCTTGTATGATCGGGCTCTGGCACTGCCCCTTGAGCTGATCGCAGAGATTGTCCGGCACAGCGAGCCGCTGAGTTGGGATGGGGCCTGGTTGTTCCAGCAGATCCTGCGCGCCCGCATCCGCCAACCCGTGCAGGCCCGCCAGAGCCGCCAGACGGAGTTTGGCGCCCTTTTTCAAAACCTGGATGAAGCCCTGGGCCAACCCCTGATGCCCAATGAGACCCTGATGCCGCTGAATCCGGATGAAATTGCTGCCCTGCTGGAACACGGCGGCCCGTTTTCGCGCTATTTCGAAGGTTTCGAGCACCGCCCCCAACAGGTGGAGATGCTGCGGGCCATCACCCAGGCATTTTCGGAGGGGTATCACCTGATGGTGGAGGCTGGCACGGGCACCGGCAAGTCCTATGCCTATCTGGTGCCCGCTGCCCTTTGGGCCCTGCAAAACAATACCCGGGTGGTCATCTCCACCAACACCATCACGCTGCAGGACCAATTAATTAAAAAAGATATTCCGGACCTGAAGGCTGCCCTGAATCTGGATCTGCGGGCGGCGGTATTGAAAGGCCGGGCCAATTACCTCTGTCCGCGCCGGCTGGCCATTTTGCGTCAGCGCGGCCCCGAAACCCCCGAACAAATGCGCCTGCTGGCCAAGGTGCTGGTCTGGCTGCACGAGGGCGGACAGGGCGACCGGGCGGAAATCAACCTGAACGGGCCGGAACGATTGGTCTGGTCTTCATTATCCGCCGAGGACGAAGGTTGTAAAGCCGAGGTCTGCCTGAGCCGTACCGGCGGAGCCTGCCCATTTTTCCTTGCCCGGCAGGCGGCCAATTCAGCGCATGTGTTGATTGTCAACCACGCCCTGCTGCTGTCCGATTCCGTCACCGGCAACCGGGTGCTGCCGGAATATAATTATCTGATTGTCGACGAGGGCCATCATATCGAGGATGCCACCACGGGCGCCCTGAGTTACCGGGTCACACAATCGGACATGGAACGGCTGCTTAAAGAACTGGGAGGTTCCTCCAGTGGAATCTTGGGCCGGGTCTTGACCCAGCTCAAAGCATTGCTGCGGCCGTCCGACTTTGCCGGGGTGCATCAAGCCGTCGAGCGGCTGACCGATCTGGGCTTCCGGGCGGATTACGATTTCAAACAGTTCTTCCAGGCCGTTTACGGTTTTCTGGAAGCCATGCGTGAAGGTCAGCCGATGGGGACCTACAGTCAGCAGGTGCGCATCATCCCGGCGACCCGCAACCAGCCTGCCTGGATGGATGTCGAGGTCGCCTGGGACGCAACCCACGAAACCCTCAATCTGCTGCTCAACCTGGCCGGCCAGTTTCACAAGGATATCAGCGGGCTGGGGGAAATGATGCCCGAAGATCTGGAAGATGCTCTGGGCAGCCTGGCAACCGCCCACCGGCGGTTGGCTGAGGCCGACGGCTACCTGTCATCGCTGGCCTCCGACCCGGATGAGAGTTTCATTTACTGGGCGGAACTGCAGCCCAACGGCGGACGGATGGCGCTGCAAATCGCCCCGTTGCACATTGGCCCATTGATGGAGCAATATCTCTGGCATGAAAAAGCGAGCGTGATCCTGACCTCGGCCACCCTGACCACCAATGGTGAATTCGATTATATCCGCAGCCGCCTGAACGCTGATGAGGCGGACGAACTGGTGGTTGGTTCACCCTTTGATTACGAATCATCGGCCCTGCTGTACCTGGCCAACGACATCCCCGAACCGTCAGACCCCTCCTATCAACGGGCGGTGGAACAGGCGATTGTAAACCTGGCCAAGGCCACTGGCGGGCGTATGCTGGCCCTGTTCACCTCCTATGCCCAGCTAAAACGCACCTCCCAGGCCATCACCCCGGCGCTGGCTGAACAAAATATTCAGGTCTATGAACAAGGCGAAGGCGCCTCCGCCAACACCCTGCTGGAAACCTTCCGCTTATCTGAACGGGCGGTGCTGCTGGGCACCCGCGCCTTCTGGGAAGGTGTGGATATTCCCGGTGAAGCGCTATCCGTGCTGGTGATCGTCAAGCTGCCTTTCGATGTCCCCTCGGACCCCATTGTGGCTGCCCGCTCGGAAACTTTTGAAGATCCCTTCTCCGAGTACAGCATCCCGGAGGCCATCTTGCGCTTCCGGCAGGGGTTTGGCCGGTTGATCCGCACTCAATCTGACCGCGGGGTGGTTGCCGTGCTGGACCGCCGCCTGCTGACCAAGCGGTATGGCAAGATGTTCATCGAGTCGCTGCCTGAGTGCGCCAAAAAAGTTGCTTCACTGCGTGATCTGCCCACCACGGCCGCCAGATGGCTCAACCTCTAACCTGTTGTCTGCCGACACGAGGAAACCATGTCCTCCAAAGAAACCATTATGCTGAGCCAGGAGCAGGAAACCCTGCTGATTCCGTTATATGCCAAAGCAACGGAAAGTCACCGCGCCAGGCCGATTTTTTCTGATCCCAAAGCGGGTGAAATTCTAGCGGCTGTGGCTTATGATTTTTCCAGCCTGCGGGTGCCCCGCAAAACCAGCATCACGCTTTGCCTGCGGGCCACCAGGCTGGATGCCGTGGCACGGAACTTTCTCAACCAGAATCCAACCGGGCGGGTGCTGCACCTGGGCTGCGGGCTGGACAGCCGCTGCTTGAGAATCCCACCGGCAGAGGCCGATTGGTATGACCTGGATCTGCCAATGGTGATTGATCTGCGGCGCAAGTTCTACCCGGAAAAGCCCAATTACCATCTTGTCGCCTCGTCAGTCACCGCCTGGGATTGGATCGAACAAATCCCGCCAGATGGCCGCCCGACTCTGGTGATTGCCGAAGGGCTGCTGATGTACCTGACCGAAGCGGATGTGCGTACGCTCATCCTCAAGTTGCAGCAGCGTTTTCCTGGCTGTCACGTGGTTGCAGATGTCTACAGCCAGCTGACGGTGCGTCAAATCAGCAGGCATCCATCGCTCAAAAAAACCGGGGCGACCATTCGCTGGGGAATTGATGAAGCCAAGGCAATTGAGCGCTGGGGGACGGGCATCCGACTGATCGAGGAATGGTATTTTGCCCAGGCAGAAGAAATCAACCGTTTGAGTAAGATCCATGCGGCGCTGTTCAAGCTAGCGGGGCGATTTGCTGCCGCCAATCTGGCGCACCGTATTATCCAGCTGGAGCTGTCATAGTGACGGCCATCCCAGCCTATTTACAGCGGATTGAATCGGCGCGCAACGGAATCCACCCGGCGGTGATTTGCCGGATGGCCTCGGGCTGGGTGTTTTTGGCGAATATGCAGTATCTGAGCGGCTACTGCATCCTGCAATCTGATCCGGTGGTTGAATCGATCAACGCCCTGGAACCCGAACAACGCACGGTATTTCTCGGCGACATGGCCATAGTTGGGGATGCGATACTGGAAGTGACCGGCGCCTACCGGATTAACTATGCCATCATGGGGAATTCGGAGCCGGTACTGCACGCGCATATTGTCCCCCGCTACCTGAACGAGCCGGAAGAACTGCGGCGTGGTCTGCCATGGTCATATCCGCAGGCCCAGATTGATGCGGCGGGGTTTGATCCGGTGCGCGATCAGGCCTTGATGCAGAAATTGGCCCAGGCCATTCAAAAATGGCAAAAAACGGCTTGACCTCACCCCTCACCCCTCACCCCGCAACCC
>DAOQTN010000048.1:0-10648 GCA_035340555.1 Anaerolineaceae bacterium
CCGTGAAGTGAACTACCGCGAGTTCCGCGGGAAGTAACGCCTGTGGAGAGCGTGTAAGACCGGAACATCCGGCAGTGCTCGTCGAAGCAGGAACCGAACGTCAATCTGTCATGGATAGATTTGAGTAGGTTTCGGAGAACGGCATGTATTCCTGCAGCCGTTTGACCGTATTCCAGATCCCCACCACAATCAACGGAGGCAGTTCCCCGGTTGCGCTCAACCGGCTGATGGTTTCATCCAAGCCCCAATCAACACCGCCGTAGGCGGTGGTGGGATCAAACAAATTTTGGCCATCATGCATGTACAGCACTGCATGGCGCTGGGCGGGGTCATAGGTGGGTGGCAGCCAGACATCCACTCTGCGGGGGCTGACATATTGGGAGCAGAACGCATCCTGACGAATTAAGGTCCCCAGAATTTCAGGCATAATTTTTCCTGTAAACGATCACATCATCAACAACTTCAAAATCCATGAACCGGTACAATCCAAACGCAGTGTTGCGGTGGGTGTCGGTCTCGACATAAATTGCCGCTGCTCCGGCGGCAATCAACCGGCGCAAGACTTCTGCCAGTGCCACCCGCCCCAATGCCGCTCGGCGGAACTCGCCCAGACAACCCAACGGTTCAATCTGGCCGATGTTCCCGGGCGTCAACCACCCAATGCAAAATGCTGCCAGACGGCCATCAGGGGCTTCAACCACGATATCCAGCTCCGGCCGGTATTCGGGTCGCTGCAGCGTCCTGGCCCGCCAGGCAGTGGTCATGTTCTTGGTTTCAAACACGGTTTGGTGGAGCGCCACGTAAGCGGCTGCCTCGGCTTCACCCTGCAGGGGCCGGACGGTGAAACCTGCCGGTGCCGGATAGGGCCCCACGGGCAGGGCCGGATCGCGTGAGAGAAACACCTTGCACCAGGAGTCTTCACCCAGGTTGGCTTGGGAGGCGAATCCGGCGGCTTCCAGTTCACGGCAGGTTAGCTGTTGCCGGGCCGGCATCGCAATGAACCAGCACTCATGTCCAGCCGGGGTGTTGACCGTCTTGGCAGCGCGCTCATCCAGCCAGTCCAGCACCCGCCGGAGCAATTCCGGCGGCGCAGCCGGCAGCAGTTTGAAATCCATCGTCCAGAAAGGTGTATTTAACAGCCCCCAGGCCAGCAGTCTGCCGTGCTCATCCTCCCACAGCCCGATATTTTCCGGGGCATCCAGGGCCCAGGAACTCAGCCGGTAGGGCAGATCGGCAATGTGAATCCAACCCTCCGGGTGGGTCTGTCCCAGGGCGGTCATGGCCTGCAGGTCAGCCTCGCCGCGAAATTCACGCCGTTGAATGGGCATTGTTACCTCGCTTGATCTGTTCTGGCCCAGTGCTGTGCATGGCTGTACCGGGCCATGCCATGCCACAGAGCCGGTTGTCAGGGATAAACAAAAGGATGTTGAGGAGAAACCCTCAACATCCATCCTATTACAGTACAAAAGAAACGTCAAGCCGTCAGGTAGTTTTGACGCTCGCGGCCGGGCGGCGCTCAAGCCGGTGTCCCAGCATCTTTTCGATGGCGCGCAGCATCGGCAGATCTTCGGGCGTAACCAATGAAATTGCCGCCCCTACACTGCGCATCCGGCCGGTGCGGCCAATGCGATGCGTATAGGCTTCGGAAGTGTCTGGCATATCGTAATTGATCACATGCGAAATTTTGGCCACATCCAGGCCCCGGGCCGCAATGTCGGTGGCCACCATCACTTTGATGCGCCCACTGCGGAAGCCATCCATGGCCAGCTGGCGCTGGGGCTGGGACAGGTTCCCCTGCAGGGAGGTGGTGGAGATGCCCGCCCGGGAGAGCAGCATGCTGAGTTTCTTGGCACGGTGCTTGGTGCGGGTAAAAACCAGCACCTGACCGTTGCCGGATTCGGGTAGCAAATCCATCAAAGCTTCGTACTTGCGATCCGGTTCCACGGTGAGGATGCTTTGTTTAATGGTGTCGACCGGCCGTTCGGTGTCAATTTCAACGGTCACAGGCTGGTGCAGGAATTCGTCCGCCAGTTTGCGGATTTCCGGCGGCATGGTGGCCGAAAACAGCAGCACCTGCCGCTGGGTGGGCAGCGCCGTCATGATCCGGCGAATGTCCGGCAAAAAGCCCATGTCGAACATCCGGTCGGCTTCATCCAGGACCACCACTTCGATGGCCCCCAGGTAGACCAGTTTCTGGTTCATCAGGTCCAGCAGCCGCCCGGGACAGGCCACAATGATTTCAGCGCCGGCGCGCAGGGCCCGGATCTGGGGCTGCGGGCTGACTCCGCCGTACATGGTCACACTGCGCAAACCGGTTTTTTCACCCAGACGTTTGATCGCCAGATGGGTTTGTTCGGCCAGTTCACGGGTGGGGGCCAGGATCAGGGCACGCGCCTTGTTGGGGCGCCCGCTCAACAGGCGCTGCAGGATCGGCAGCACAAACGCGGCCGTCTTGCCCGTGCCGGTCTGAGCCAGACCGAGGACATCGTGTCCAGCCAGAATGGCCGGGATGGTCTGATGTTGGATGGGGGTGGGGGTGGCATAGCCAGCCGCCCGGATACCCGCTTGAATATGCGGGTTTAAGGCAAAATGGTTGAAATTAAGCATAGGTCCTTCTGGCATACGATCGAGCCAGAGACAACCCGGGCTCAAATATTTTTTATTAATCGCAGGCAACCTGTCAAGTTTACCACACTTTGGTGGCTTCCGCCGAACCGGTTTTTAATTTTCAATTATAAATATTGGTTTCAACACCGGAGCACCAGGGTTGGGCATCTTTCAGCGTGCCAAGGCTGCCGGGTACCAGAACCTGACAAGGGCCGGACAAGGGCGGGACAAGGGCCAGACAAGGGCCAGACAAGGGCGGGACAAGGGTGGGACCCGGCAGGATTGGGGAGGTTGTGTGGATTGACAATTCCTGGTCGGATGGCGGATAATGAGCCAATAAGCCAATAAGCTCCCGCTCCGGGATGGTATGGTTGTTCCGCGTGGACATCCCGCGGTTTGGAAATGATATTGGATCAGTCAGGCGCTGATTTTGTGTTATCCTGTTGTGCGCTAATCGGCATATCCGGGGCGGTTTGGTGACCATCAGCGGGCGCAGGATGTGCTGCAAATGGTACACTGACGTTGACCGGATCGCCTGTGACGAGGCTATTGATTCTTTGTGCCGGCCGCTTGGTTACGCCGGCCTGGAAAGTTGTGGCAAATAAAGCATGCGCATTGCAGTTCTCGCGGACATCCATGGTAATTTACCAGCCTTTGAATCTGCCCTGGCCGATGTCTCCCGGCAGGGTGTGGACCAGATCATCCTTGCCGGTGATGTGATCAATGGCAGCCCCGATTCGCAGGCCTGCTGGAGCCTGGCGGTGTCCCTGGGTTGCCCGATCCTGCGAGGTAACCATGAACGCTATGCCGCTCATTTTGGGACCCCCAAGGCGTCACCGCTCTGGTCCTTGGAGCAGTTTGCACCGCTGCAGTGGGCGGTTGCCCAGCTGTCCGAACAGGAGCGGCAGCATATGGACCGGCTCCCCTTAAGTTTGCGCCTGCCGGCAGCGGAGGGTCTTTATTTTGTCCACGCCACCGAGCGGGATGATCATGACACCATTACCTCCCACACCCCGGAAAAAGCGCTGCACGAGATGTTTCCCACCGCCGGGGAGCCGATAATTGTGCGCGCGCATAACCACTTTGGCCAGGTCCGGGTCTGGGACAGAGGGTTCATTGTGACTTGCGGCTCAGTGGGCTTGCCACTGGACGGCACTCCTTCAGCCCAATATCTGCTCCTTGACCAGGAGCGGCAAGGCTGGAAGATCCGACATCACTCCGCGCCGTATCCGCTGGAATCCACGATTTGTCGTTTTCATCAAACCGGTTACCTGGCCGCCACCGGGCCGATGGGGCGTCTGTTTTTCCGGGAGATCGTGACCGCGTCCCAACAGATCGTCCCGTTTTTGCGGCTTTACGCCCAATGGTCCAAACAGGAAGATCTTCCCCTTTCCCAGGCCGTTGACCGGTTTTTGAGTCTTTAGGCAGCTGGGGAGACCATCCGGCGGCGGCCCCCATCCGGAGCGGTCTGCGGCCTGCGGCGATCCCCTGGTTTTTGCACCCGAACTGCACCAGACTGGCCCCGGCTGGTGCAATCCCGGGATATAATTGATCTGTCCAATTCACTGCATTCTCCCGGCAGCAAAACGGCCGACAGCCGGACGATTATTCTGATCACCGGAGCGATATACCGCCATGCCCCCCTTTCACCCGCCAGTGCGGATTGTTTTCAGTGCCACCGATTCCCACGGAACGGAGTCCGGCTCCGAACCGGCTGCCAGGAACATCTTTCTGCGCCTGGACAACGAGCTCAAAATGGAATTCGTCCACGTCCCGGCCGGTGAATTCCTGATGGGCAGCGATCCCCAAAAGGATGTCTGGGCGGATTATCACGAACGGCCACAGCATCGGGTAAACCTGCCGGAATACTGGATCGGGCGTGCCCCGGTTACCAATGCACAATATGCCGCATTTGTCCGGGCCACCGGCGCCAGTGCGCCGGCCCACTGGTGCGCCAGCCAGCCGCCGCAGGAACTGATGGATCATCCGGTGGTATCGGTCAGCTGGGATGAGGCTGCGGCTTTCTGTCAGTGGTTGAGCCGGTTGACCGGCCGGCAGCTCGGTTTGCCCAGTGAGGCGCAGTGGGAAAAGGCTGCCCGGGGGACGGATGGGCGCCTCTATCCTTGGGGGGATGCGGCCCCGGACGCAACGCGCGGCAACTTCAACCGGGGACATCAAACTACACCGGTGGGGCGGTACAGCCCTCAGGGTGACAGTCCCTATGGCTGCGTGGATATGGTTGGAAACGTCCTTGAATGGTGCGCGGACTGGTTTGAGGACACCTATTACCGGCACTCCCCGGCAGACAGTCCTCCCGGACCGGACTCTGGTGAACAGCGGGTCGTGCGGGGCAGTTCCTTCTTTGATACGGCGGGATTTGTGCGCGCTGCCCGGCGCGGCGGTGTCCCGCCAACCTTTTCCCACTGCCTTTGGGGCTTCCGCTGCGTCCTGCTGGCGGCTTCCTGAAGATATTGTCATGTTTGAACCAAATCTCACCGGCCACCTTGATCACGGCTGTTATGGGTGGC
Organism: Anaerolineaceae bacterium; assembly: GCA_035340555.1. Classification (GTDB taxonomy): domain Bacteria; phylum Chloroflexota; class Anaerolineae; order Anaerolineales; family Anaerolineaceae; genus JAGOFZ01. The sequence continues at coordinate 5,136 of DAOQTN010000048.1, forward strand.
CGCAGGCGCCGATCATCATGGTGCCATAAACGAAATCATCATCGATGACCGGCAAGTCTGAACGATGGATTCTGGAAAAATGACCACCAACACAAAAATCCCACCCCAAAACAACATGCTGCGCCGCGTTCTGACCTTCCCATTAAAAGCGCTCTGGTTGGCCTTGCGCCTGGTGATTTTGGCAGCATTAATTGCCCCCCTGATCCTGACCGCCTACGGCGTCTACCGCCTGGATCGCCCCATGACGCTGCCGGAGGCTCAGGGACTGACCTATCGTGAGTTCATCGTGGACCGCCACGATGCCCTCAAGGAATCCGAGGAGGCGTATGAGGCAAGGCCCTGGGCCTGCCGTTCGGGCTTGCCGCTCTTAATACCGCTGATTCTCTACGAGGAAGCACCCCGCTACATCCTGGGCGTGATGTACCCGAAGTCTTTTATTAACCGCACGGTGGTGCGGGACGGTGGTTACGACTTCCTGGCAACTCGCGACGACCTGACCTGGTTGAACTTTCCGCGCGTCTGGTGGGAGCTGTTTGAGTTCAGCACCTGGACCCACTTTACCAGGACCAGTGGCCCCGTATGCCGTTACGTCCGACCGGTGAACTTTGATGCCAATGCATCGCCTTAGGTGACGCGACATACGCTGTCCTGGATATGTCAGCCGGCTGTTTCCCCGGTTGCCGGTTGCCCTGATCAGCGCGCCGGGGGCGTCTGGGCCCGGCCGGCTGCCTGAGCTGCCGCGGCGGTCAGGACAAACAGCAGCCGCTTCGCACCACCCGGGCGAATGATCTCTCGAGCCCGCCGCATCCCCAACTTCTCAGCCACACGGATAGAAGCGGTGTTGGCCGGTTCGATCAGGGCCACCAGTTGCTTCAATCCCAGGTTCTGAAATGCATGCGCCAACAGGGCCCTGCCGATTTCAACGGCATAACCCTGGCCCCAAGCGGTGGGATAAAACATGTAGTTGAGTTCAATCTCGACCCGGCCGTCAATGTCCTTGTCAAGCAGGCCGCAGTGTCCCACCAGGTGCCCGCTGGATTTGTCCACTACCGGCCAGAGGTCGTATGGTTCTGCCTGCGGGTTGGCTGCCGTTTCGGCGAACACCTGCGCCAGCCAGTCCCGCTCCCGCGGGCCGCCCAGGTAGCGCGTGGCAACCGGATCGGACCAAAGGTCGACCAGAAATGCAATATCTGCTGCCTCTTGATACCGCAGGATCAACCGTTCAGTTTCCAGGATTTTCATCTTTTGGACTTTTCGTTCGCCAGCCGGCTGGCCGGCAGCATCAATTCAGATGCTTGATAAAGATCCGCCGGCGCTTATGCTGCCGGGTGGAATAATATTTCCATTGGGTTTGCACTCGTAAATTGTTTTCCAGTTCCGGGTTGGATTCCGCTTTGCGGATCCCGCGGGCGATGAAGGCTTTGTGGATTTGATTCATTAACACGGCGTTGACGCCCTTGCCCTGGTATTCCCGTTTGATGGCCACCAGGTATAGATCGGCCCGCTGATTGTGGTTCAACGCCCACAATAGGTGGAGGATGCCAAAAGGCAGCAGGCGGCCGCGCGTTTTTTGCAGTGCCCGGCTCAGGGAGGGCATGGCAATGCCGAAACCCACCATCTGGTTTTGGGCATCCAATACAATCGGCAGCAGATCCGGCGAGACAAAGCTGAAATACTCCTTGGTGTAAGCCTCAATCTGGTGCTGGTTGAGCATCACGGTCCCGTACAGGTGGGCATACTCGGCGTTCAGCAGTTCGAACAGGGCCTGGGCATACCCTAAAAGCTCCCGTTTATTGCGCGGCTGAAAAATGTGCAGGTTGTTACGCCGCAGCACGATTTCAGCCATCCGGGCGATCTCTTCGACCGGTTCCGGTGGAATGGTGATCTCATACTCAACCCAGTCGATGTCCTTGACATATCCATGCTGCTGCAGGTGGACAGGGTAGTAAGGGTGATTGTAGAACGTGGCCATTGTCCCCATTTCATCAAATCCCTCTACCAGCATCCCTTCCCGGTCCATGTCCGTGAATCCCAGCGGGCCGTGCACCGCACTGAGACCCAGTTCCCGCCCCCAGGCCTCCACCGTTTCGAGGAGGGCTTTGGAGACGGCCAGATCGTCAATAAAGTCTATCCAGCTGAACCGCAGGTAGTTCTGGTTCCATTTTTCAATATGGCGGTTGTTTAAAATGCCGGCAATGCGCCCGACAATCTTCCCATCCCGCCAGGCCAGCCAGTACCGGGCCTGACAGTGCTCAAAGGCCGGGTTTTTGTCCCGCCGAAAGGTGTTGCGTTCATCCATGGAGAGCAGCGGCACCCAATAGGGATGGTTGCGGTACAAGGTATGGGGAAATTGGATAAAGTCATTCAGGTCTTGCGCGCTGCAGACCTCTTTAATTTCTATGGCCAATTGAACAACCTCGCCGGACAGGGATTTGAGCCCTGATTATATCCGAAATCCAATTTCCTGGCGGACACAGTTCCCGGGATGCTCACCCTGAGCATTACGGCGAATGGGGCCGCGATTTCCCGCAGCGTTATTCGTCCAGGTAGCCACCCAGATAGGTCCCGGTGGGCTGGTAGCCCAGTTTGACAGCCAGACGGGCCGATTCCGGGTTGGCCGCGTCCCAGTGGGCCGGCTGGGAGCGACTGAGACAGGCTTTAATCAGACTGGCTGAAAGCAGGGTGGCCACGCCCTGGCGCCGGTATTCCGGTAGCACGAACAGACTGACCTCAATTCCCTGGCTGCACACCAATTGCGAAAAGGCGGCTCCGGCCAGGTCGCCGTGGATGCGGGCGTAGCATCCGATGCCGCGACTTTCAAAGTCGGCGATCGAGTCAAACATGGCCAGGTCGATAAAATGATCCTGGCCCCAGATGGGGCGAATAAAGTCCGCATCCATCCAGCGCAGGTTTTCCTGCCAGGGGGAGGACGCGATCAAATCAAACAGGTGCTGTGGGGTGATGGTTTCAGCCGAAAAGCTCGCCCGTTCATACAATTCGAATCTGGGCCCGTGAATTTCCTGGAGCAGCGCCATCCACCCCGGCAGGGTGGGCATCACCAGGGTGTGCGGCGCCAGGCCGGCCACCAGCTCCCGCGCCGCCCGGCACTGCGGATCTCCGGCAAAGTAAACGAATGGCCCGGTTTGAATCTGGAAAACAGTCGGGTTTTCTGGGTCGTCGACATAGGCCTGGCCCATCTGGTCTTCAAGGACGCAGTCAATTGACAGGTCCACCCGCACGGCCTGGGAAAAGGCCCGGGCCAGCTGGATGCGATTGGCACGGGTCAGGGGATAGGGGATCATGGCATTCCTCCAGCAAAATCACCAAATTAACCGGCCGGATCCGGCTGGTTGGGCGCGGAAAACTTCAGCCGGACCAGGCTGCCCCGGCCGAGCTCGCTTTCCATCTCAATTGTGCCGCCCAAACCTTCCACCAGAGCCTTGGCGATGGACAACCCCAACCCAAAACCAGGGGTGGTGGCATCATCGCTGCGATAAAACCGGTCAAACACATGCGCCAGCTTTTCCGGCGGCAGGCCCGCACCGTGATCCTCGACCTGGGCGACCACCTGGCCGTCCTGCCGTCTGGCGGTGATTTCAACCGGCCCGGTGGAATGTTTTAAGGCGTTATCCACCAGGATCAGGGCAATTTGTTTGAACGCGTCCCGGTCGCCTGGGAGGATCAATTCTGGCGGTACATCCAGGAGAATGGACCGGGCCGGGTCCAGCTGCCTGGCCTGACGCCAGACCTCCTCCAACACGGGGCTCAGGTTGATCTGATCGCGGGCCAGGTTCCGCCCGGCATCGGCCCGGGCCAGCACCAGCAGATCGTTGACCAGCCGGATCATACGGTCGCTTTCATCCACCATGTCGGTCAAAATATCCGCCTGTTCCGCCACCGGGATTGGCGGCGTGCGGCGCAGCAGCCCCAGGTTGCCGCGCAGCGTGGTCAGCGGGGTGCGCAGTTCGTGCGAGACATCAGCCACAAAATTGCGCTGCATGGTCAGCGAATGGGCCACCCGTTGATAGCCTTCATCGAGCCGGGACAACATTTCGTTGAAAGTGGTGGCCAGCTGTCCCACCTCATCCTGGGGCCCCGAGTAATTCACCCGCTGCTTGAAGTCCCGTGCCGCCCCAATCTCCTGTGCGGTCTGGGTGATGCGGTGGATGGGTTTAATGGTAATACCTGAGAGGATCCAGCCAATGCCGAAAGCGATCGCCAGGGTGACCAGGCTGGCAAACACCAGGGTACTGCCCAGGGCTTTCAATGTGCGGTCGCGTTCTGTGAGCGGGCGGGCGATTTGCAGAATGAACTGCAGCTTTTCGCCAGCCATGATGGGCTGGCTGTAAATCAGCAGGCGTTCATCCAGCGTCGAGATTTCCCACCATTCCAGACCGCGGCTCAGGGCAGCCAAGCCGTCACTGCTCAAGGGCAGCGCATCCTCCGCCGCACCAAACGGACTGGCAACCAGCTGGCCGTTGGCATCCAGCACCCGCACAATTTCGCGTTCCGGCAGTTTTTTGAAGACCGGTTCATCAGAAAAATTCTCGAACGGCACCGGGGGGACATGGTACTGCATCTGGTCGTGCAGGGGAAACGAGATGGTGATGCGCACAAGAGAGCCGCCGAGGGCTTCACTGCTGCGCGCCAAGTCGCGTTTCAAGCTGTCCATGGTCGTCCGGGCCTGGATGGTGTAAAGCGAGACCCCAAAAACAACCAGGGTCACCGCCAGGATGGCATTATACAGCAGGGTGAAGCGCAGCCGGATGGACATCAGGTCTCATTCCTCACGCAGCACATAGCCCACCCCGCGCACGGTGTGAATCAGCCGCGGTTCGCCGCGTTCCTCCAGCTTTTTGCGCAGGTAGCTGATGTAAATTTCCAGGACATTGCTGTCCCCGCCAAAATCGTACCCCCAGATTTCTGTGAGAATCTGGCCGCGCTCAAGCACCTGGCGGGGATGCCGCAACAGCAGGTGCAACAGGTTGAACTCTGTCACAGTCAGGTTCAGCGCCCGATCCCCCCGCCAGGCTTCGTGGGTGACTGGATCCAGCCGCACATTGGCATAGGCGGCCGCCCGGGTATCCACCTTGGGTTCAACCCGGCGCAGCAGCGCATGCACCCGGGCCACCAGTTCAGCCGGAGCGAAGGGTTTGATCAGGTAATCATCCGCCCCGCTTTCCAGCCCATCCACCCGGTTCTCAATGGCATCCCGGGCAGTCAGCATCAAAATGGGCACGTCATTGTCGGCATCCCGCAGCCGCTGAATGAGGGTCAAGCCATCCATCTGCGGCATCATCCAGTCCACAATCAGCAGGTCGGGTTCCTGGACGCTCATCATTTTCAGGGCTTCGACCCCATTGGCCGCCGTCAGCGCATTCAGATTTTCATAGGTCAGGGTGCGCTGCAGCATCTTTAACAATTTCTGGTCATCATCAACAATCAAGACAGTCGGCATTTGAACACCTGGGGACATAATCTTCTATAGGTATATCACAATATGAGTGGTAAAT
>DAOQTN010000049.1:0-10579 GCA_035340555.1 Anaerolineaceae bacterium
TACTACAGTCAAGCCACTTGGTACAATCCAACCGGCCCCATATCCGGCGATAACCGGGTGGCACGTGGTGGTACCTGGACCTATAATCTACTCCATGTGACTACCACCTACCGTCTTTTTTTTGAGCCTGACAGTCGAGGTTATAATTTGGGCTTCCGTTGCGTCATGAGCCTGGCACCCTGAAGGATGTAGACTTCATTGCAGTATATTTGGGAAACTGTCCTGCTGGAATGAAGATGGAGATGGATTTCAAAATGTCGCCTAATCGGGCGCGTCGGGCCATTGACAAATCTGGAATTTCCGGTAAAATACTCCTCGCAAGGCAAGCCGAAGTGGCGGAACTGGCAGACGCGCTACGTTCAGGGCGTAGTGGGATATTCCTCGTGAGGGTTCAAATCCCTCCTTCGGCACCTCAATCACCCCGTGAAAACGGGGTTTTTGGTTTCTTGTCGGTTGTAAAATTTGGGTGTATGATTACGGTATGAACTGGATCAAAACCAATCTCCGTCGGATTCTTCTGTTGGGCGCCGTTGTTGTTCTACTCCTGTTGATGATGGATTTGAACAACCGGGTGGTGGCCCTCAACCGCCTGACCGATCAGCGCGATGACATGCACACCGAGATTGCCCAGTATCAGGCGACGGCCACCGTGCTGCACACCCAGATCGCCTATGCCACCTCGGAGGCGGCTGTCGATGGCGCCGCGCGCGACAAATTACACTACATTCAACCGGGTGATGTGCTGGTGGTCCCCCTGCCGCCGCCAGGGGCCACACCGGCGCCCGTATTTATTCCCACCCCCACGGTGATGCCAATTGAGAATTATCAGGTCTGGTGGGAACTGATTTTCGGCGACTGACCGCTTTTTAAGCCCTTTGGCCTTTGGGCCCTCGGGGCTTTGGACTCTTGGGCTCTTGGGCAATTGGCAATTGGGAATTGGTCCCTTGGGCACTTGGGCACTTGGGCACTTGGGTGCTTGGGTGCTTGGTCACCCAGGGGGGGCTCAGCTTTCCGCCAGGCGCCGGATGGCCAGCAGTGTCAGATCGTCGGAGGGAGCCGCATCCTGACGGAAATCCCGCACCGCTTCATCCAACGTTTCCAGCAGTTGGCAGACGTCCTTGCCGCGGACCTGTTGGATGATCTGCAGGATGCGTTCCTCGCCAAACATCTCCTCCGAGGGCGAAGTGGCGTCGGTCAGACCATCGGTGAAGAACAGCAGGCCATCCCCCGGCTCAATGGTGATGACATGCTCTTCATATTTAATATCTTCCATGACCCCCATGGCCATGCTGCCGCGGGCCAGCTGTTCAATGCTGTCGGTTTGGGCCCGCAGCAGCAGCGGGCGGTTGTGCCCGGCGTTGGCGTAGGTCAGGGTCCCCTTTTCCAGGGACAAAATGGCATACACGGCGGTGACGAACAACCCGTTGTGCGAATCCACCAACATCAGGTTGTTCACCCGTTCCAGGACCCGGGCCGGGGATTCAACCCCCTGTAATGCCCGGATGAGGGTACGGGCCACGGTCATGTAAAGCGCCGCGGGCAGCCCCTTGTCGGAGACATCTGCAATCACCAGCCCGAGGCGCCCCTTGCCCAGCCGGATGATGTCATAGAAATCGCCGCCCACCTGACGGGCGGTCTGCCAGCGAATGTCGAGCTCCCAGCCGGGGAGGTCCGGCAGGTGGGAGGGCAGGAAGGTTTGCTGGATTTCCCGGGCCAGTTGGATTTCCCGCTCCAGCCGCTCGCGCGCCACCATCTCGACTTTCAGCCGTTCGTTTTGGATGGCCAGGGCGACCTGCTGGGCCACCCCGGTGATCAGCTCCACCCGTCGTTCCTGGAATCCGGCGGGCACCCCGTTTTCCTGCATGACCAGGACCCCAAAATGTTCGCCCTTGACTGCCAGCGGATAGCCCATCAACCAGTGGCCCCGGGCGGCCTGGCGCGGGGAGGGGCGCTGCCCGGGAGGCAGGCAGACCAGATCCGGCCAGTCTCCCGGGGGGGCTGCAAATTCCCCTTCCGGACAGACCACCAGGTCGTGGGAGTTGACGGCCGCATCCAGCAGGGCAAATTCACCGGGACGGTAATCCCCGGCCAGGATGTCCTGGATGGAATCTTCATCGCTGGAATAGGCCTTGACGGCGTGATGCTCCCCGGCCTCGGCGTCCCACAAATAAACCGCGCAGGCATCCATCCCCACCAGAATGGGCATCAGGTGGACGATCGCCTCCAGGACATCATCCAGATCGTTCTGGCTGACCACGGCCTGGGCGACCTGCAGCAGCACGGCTGTCACGTAGGCTTCCTCCTGCCGGGTTTCCAGCAGACGGATGTTTTCGACCGCCACGGCGGTTTGATGGACGATTCCCTGCAGGATGGCCATGTTGTGCTGGTCCAGAATTGAACTGTTGAAGGCCCCCACCTCAGCGTGGTGTCCTACCAGGAATGCTCCCAAAATTTCACCGCGCGCCAGCAGCGGCAGCAGCACCAGGGTGGTGGCCTCATCCGAGGTCCCGGCCGCGGGCAGCGCCAGTTCACTGGACGCGTCGTAAACAAACACCATGGAGCGGCTTTCCCGCAACCGGGCCAGGGCGGGCAGTTCCGGCTCCAGCAGCAACGGCTCGGCCCGGGACAGGTTCAAGCCGTACTCCGCCTCGAGCGAGAAGACCTGGAGGGTTTCATCCCACAGGAAGAAGGCGCACTGTTCGATCCCCGCCAGCAGCGGGGTCAGCCGGACCATGGTCTCCAGCAATTCGTTGATGTTGTTGATGGCCTGGGAGGCCTCGGAGACCTGCAGCAGGATGGTGGCAATCCAGGCCTGTTCCTGGGAGGCGGCATAGAGCCGGGCGTTTTGAATGGAAACCGCCGCATAACCAGCAAAAGTGGTGATCATGGCCCGGGCTTCGCTGCCGTAGCGCCCCGGACTCTGATGGGCCAGAGCCAGGATGCCAAGCGAGCTGTCCCCAACCCGCAGCGGGATGGCAATGGAGGAATAGTCCTGCGGAAATCCCATTGCCTTGCCCAGTGGGCCGTAGTCTTCATGGGGTTGGCGGATTTGCGGTTCGGCGGAAATCAAGGTGGCGTGCAGCTGGCTGTCCACCTCGGGATCCTCGCGGGAGACCGCCAACAGACGTTCAATCCCGATGCCGTGGGCGGCGATCGGGCGCAGTGGACTGAAACTTTCGCTCTGGGGATCTTCCAGCAGCCAGATTACAGCCGCCTCAATGGGCAGATTGCGCTCAAGTTCGTTGAGGATCTTCTCCAGCAGTTCTTCCAGGGTGACATTGGAGGCGATCAGGCTGGCCACCTCCCGGAAGCTGTCGGCGACCTGGCGGCGCCACCGTTCGGTGCGGTACATCGAAGCGTTGCGTAATGCCACCGCAATGCTGGAGGCCAGGGATTGGAACAGGGATAAATCCGCCGGATCGAAGGCGTTGGGGCGTTCGGATTGGATGTCCAGCACCCCGAGCACCTCGTCGGCAAATTTCAGCGGCACACACAATTCGGAGCAGGTTTCATCGGGCGTGAGTTCAAAAGGTCGGTAAAGCGGGTCCTGGGAGATGTCATTGACCAGCCGCAGCTGCCCGGTCCGGGCCACCCAGGGGATGATACCCTGGGGATCGTCGATGCTGTAGAGCAGACATTTTTCGCAGATCATCTCGCTGCGCTGTCCGCTGCCAGCGACATATTCCACCGTCCGGCGTCCCCAGTGGGTGGTGAACAGGTGGACGTAGGGATAGCCAAAACGTTTGTGGATGACTTCCACCACCTCGTCCAGCAGGACATCCATGTCCAGGATGGAGTTCAAGGCCCGGCTGACCTCAAAAATGGCTTCCATCTGTTCGGCCCGCCAGGTCACCGCAGTGTACAACCGGGTGCCCTCCACGGCCAGGGCCACGTTGTTGGCCAGGGCGCGCAGGACAATCAGATCAATCTCGTGGAATCCATCCGTCCGGTTCGACTGGATATCCAGCACGCCAACGACCCGCTCGCCCACCTTCAACGGCAGGGCAATTTCCGAGCGGGTTTCCGGCAGAATGGATACCGCCCGGTAGTGCGGCTCATTGCGCACGTCTTGGGCCAGGATCTCCTCACCGGTCTGCCCCACGGTTCCCACCATGCCCTGGCCCGCTTTGACGCGGAAGTTGGGGACATTCTCGACCGGTCTGCTGGCGCCACTGCTGCCAGCCTGGAAAATCAGGTCAGTGCCGTCTTCAGCCATTGTAAAGATGGAGACGGAATAGTAGTGGAAGGTCTGCTCAATCAGGGTGGTGACCCGCTGGCAGAGCTGGTTTAAATCGGGCAGGTTGGAGATCTGGGTGCTGACCGAGCGCACCAGTGAGAGCTGTTCATAGCGCCAGTTCTTCAGCCGCTCCTGGCGGGAAATCTGCAGCGCCACGGCGGCATGGGCGCAGAAACCCTCGAGAAATACAATTTCGTCCGGCTGCAGCGGCAGCCCGCCGTGTCGTTCCACCAGCAGGATGGCCAGCAGGTAGTCGCGGGACAGCAGCGGCAGGGCCAGCTGGCGGGGCGGGCGGCTTTTATCGCAGGGCAGGGGTAATCCGTCCCGGTCGGAGGAACAATCCTTCTCGTGGGTTTCGTAAACCTGGCGGACCAGGGGCGGGGCTTCGGCCGCGGGCAGCAGATGGATGTCCGGCTCCCCAGGCAGCGGATAGGCGGGGGCGACGAACCAGACTTCACTCTGGCAGCCCAACAGGGTATCCAGGGTTTTCTTCAGCAATGCCGCCTGGGCGGCCGCATTGGGTTCAGCCAGGAGCGCTTCGCTCAGGTTGAGAAACTGGCGCCATTCGGGTACCCCGGCCAGCTGCGGGCTGCTCATTTTGTCTCCCGCCGATGCTTGTGCATGATCAGGATATTGGCCCCGTCCTCAAAATGGAAGGAGACCTCATCCATCCATTGCTGCATGATATACAAACCCCAACCGCCAGTCTCGCGCTCGGCCAGGGGCCGTTTGGGGTTGGGTTTTTTGACATGGGTTGGATCAAAAGGCTGACCATGATCCAACAGGATGATGATCAGCCCTTTTTCGTCCAATTCCAGCGTGCATTCGATGTCGCCCAGACCCTCGGCGCCGTAGGCGTGCTCAATGATATTGGAGCAGGCCTCATCCACTGCAGTTTCCACCGCATAAACGGCCTGTGAATCCAGCCCGGCATCTTGGGCGGCCTGACGAACCACGGCCGCGATCTGTTCCAGACTGTCGTAACGTCCTGGAAACGTATAGGTTGGCATGCTATTGCAGGAGGCTTAGAAGTTGCCCACCGCAGCCAGCACCGTATCAAAGAACTTGAACAGGATGTTGAAGCCTGCCAGTTCCAGGGTGCTCTTGATGTTGGCCGGGACTGCCGCCAGCACAAGCTCGCCGCGGTTGTAGCGCTTGCAGGTTTTCTGGACACCGATCAGCACCCGCAGACCGGCACTGGAGATAAACACCAGTTCACTCAGATCCAGCACGATCCGATAGCGACCTTCTTCGGTGATCGCATTGAGCGCTTCGGCAAACTTGGGGGCGGTGGCGCTGTCAATGCGGCCCTGAACTTTGACGACATCACAATGTTTGAACGGGGTATGAACGATCTCCATAACAGGCCTCCAAAAAATGAACTTGACGAGAAATGTGGAATGAAATGATTATATCATACGCCCCGGTCAAAAAAACGCTTTTGTCTCGACTGATTTTGGTTGATTTGTCCCCCCGGCCGGTTGGGACCGCGGCCCCAACCAACCGGATCTACGGCCGGGATTACTGCTGGCCTGCCTGCTGCTGACAGGCCAGCAGCCGGAACCCACCGCTGATGAGCGGATCCCGGCAGGTGGGGATTGGACCGGGGGCGGCGTCAATCCGGCGTGGCAAAACGCCATCCCGGCCCGAATGACGGAACGGTGTCACCAGATGGTATAATCCTCACAACAAAACCCTCCGGGGGAAACTGCAGATGCCCTTTTTCCAACCCAACGACATTGTCCTCAGAGACTACAAAATTGAAACTTTTATTGGTGAGGGTGGCTTTGGTGAAGTCTACCGGGCCCTTGACCTGAACCTTAACGAAATGGTGGCGCTGAAAATATTGCGCCGGGCCACAGCACTGGAGGGGGCCTATTATGAACGCGCCAGGCAGCGTTTCATGCTTGAAGCCCGGCTGGGACTCCGCATCAGCCACCCCAATGTGATCCGGATCTATAAATTTGCGCCGGACGAATCCTCCGGCCTGCTGGGACTGGCGATGGAGTTTGCCAGCGGTGGATCGCTGGCAGACCGTCTGCAGGCGGGGGAATTGTCCATCGCCGAAGCGCTGGGCTTTGCCCGGGCCATTGCCGCGGGCTTGAGTGCCCTCCATGCCGAGGATGTGGTTCATCGGGATATTAAACCGAGCAATATTCTGCTGGATGGCAGTGGTGGGGTCCGGGTGGCTGATCTGGGGCTGGCGCAGGCGGCCAACGCGCCGCAGGGGAGTCTGTCCATTTCCGGGGCCGGAGGCGAAATGTGGATGGCCCCCGGAACCCCGGCCTATATGAGCCCGGAACAGGAGCGGGGCAAGCCCCACCTGCCGCCCGCCTCGGACATCTATGCCCTGGGGCTGGTCCTGTTCGAGATGTTGACCCGGCGCACCTACAAGAACCAGCCGCCGGGGAGCCGGGCCAGCGATTTGCGGCCCGACCTCCCGCCGGAAGTGGATGACCTGCTGGCGGCCATGCTGGCTGATGATCCCAGGCAGCGTCCCTGGAATGGAACGGCTGCTGAAAAAGCCCTGACGGCTCTGATCGCTCTGGTCGCGGGGGCCGCCCCGATCCCAGCCCAGTCTGCCCCTGAACCAGCGCCTGCCCTGCCCACACCTCCGCCCACCTCCCCGGCCTGGAGCATTGGGGATGGTCTGGCTGCCCTCCGGGTGATGATGGGGGCCAAGGAGTGGCGGCTGGCCGTTGAACTGCTCGAGCAGCTTGAAACCGCCTATCCGGGTAATCCCCAGCTGCTTTTACCCCGGAAACAACTTGACCAGGCCGTGGCGGAACAGCAGCAGCGCGAATTGCAGGCAAAACGAGCTGCTGAAGCGAGGAACCGGGCCCAACTTGACGAGATCGCCAAACGGCAAAACGACCTGGCCGCCGCGGAAAAAGCCCGGCAGGAATCCAGACTGCGCCGCAGAGATGGGCACCTGGTCATCATCCTGGACGGCGGGCAGGAGCTGGTCTTCAAACGCATCCCGGCGGGCGAATTCCGGATGGGCAGTGATCCCCAGGTGGACAGCCTGGCGGATCCGGATGAACTGCCCATCCACACGGTTCTTCTGGGAGAGTATTGGATCGGACTGACCCCGGTGACCAATGCCCAGTATGCGGCTTTTGTCCTGGCCGGGGGAGGGAAGCCACCGCGACATTGGGAGGATGGCCGGTGTCCTGCCAAAAAACTTGACCATCCGGTTGTCCATGTCAACTGGCATGAGGCGGTGTCCTACTGCGCCTGGTTGAGCCGGTTGACCGGACAGAAGTTGTTTTTACCGACGGAAGCCCAGTGGGAGAAGGCGGCTCGGGGGTTGGATGGGCGGATCTATCCCTGGGGTAATCAGCAGCCGGATTCAAAACGCTGCAATTATAATGGCCGGGCGAAAGGGACCACCCCGGTGGGCCGGTATACACCAGCCGGGGACAGCCCGTTTGGCTGTCTGGATATGGCGGGAAATGTTTGGGAATGGTGTGCCGACTGGTACGGCGGCGATTATTACCCCGGTTCACCGCAGGCGGATCCTCCGGGGGCCAACAGCGGCACCTGCCGCGTCCTGCGGGGCGGTTCCTGGGATGGCCCCGACAAATATTTACGCTGCGCCGATCGCACCCGGGACATCCCGGATTCCCGCATCGGTTCCCAAGGATTTCGCTGCGCCATGGTGATGACGAGCCGGTAAGGCCGCTGACCGGAGCCCGGATTGGCGGCTGTGGACCGGCGGGACGCCTACCGGGGGAGGACGTGGCCCGGGGGCAAAAATTGGATTTTTCGGTGGCCTCCAACCCTCGTCGAATCCTTGACTTTCGTAGTAGAATACACCTGAACGTTGTTTTTCAACGTGTTTGACCATGGTTTTCGGGCAATCCGGCCCGACCATCATCACAACAAAGGATATGCCAATGAGTGGAAAAGATAATCCACAAAGTGTAATTGCAGGATACAAAAAACGTCAGCAGCTCATGCCGTTCATCATCGGCGGCCTGGCCGTGTTGCTGGTCGCGGTGGGCATCATCATTCTGGTGACCTGGTTGACGGGTGACAACAAGCCGACTGGCTTCACTCTGTTTGCCACCAAGACACCGACCCCCACCAGCACCTTCACCGCCACCCCGACGGTGCCCTCGGCCACCCCCACCCAGACCGCAACGCCCACGGAGACCCCCACCATCACCCTGACACCCACCCCGAGCGGGCCGCGCGAATACACCGTACAGGCCAACGACAACTGCTGGGATATCGCTGTGGCCCAGAATGTGGAGTTATCGGTGCTGCTGGCAATCAACAACTTCACCCCCGGCACCTGCCCGATCACGGAAGGCCAGGTCATCCTGATCCCGGCCCCCGATCAGAAACTGCCCACCGCCACCCCGCTGCCGCCCGATCTTCCGGCAGGCACCCGCATCGAGTACTACGTTGGCGCTGGTGAAACCCTGGGCGTCATTGCCGAGAAATTCAACACCACTGTGGATGCCATTGTTGCCATTCGTGAAAATGGCCTCACTGCTGCCACCATCAACACCATCTATGAAGGTCAGAAGCTGATCATCCCGGTCAACCTGGTCACCCCCACGCCGACCAAGCAGCCCACCCTGACCCCCTTGCCCGCCACGGCCACCGCCTCTCCAACCCCCACGCCGTAACTGCAGCCCCTTTTACTGATTTTGGAGGGCAGCCAGGATTTCCACCCGGACTTCTGGTTCGCCCTCCTTCTTTTTGGCCTCCTCCAGAGCCTGCCGCCCGGCCGGGGTGTTGATCCGACCCAGGGCCCAGGCGGCCGCGGCCCGAATTAACGCCTCCTCCTCCATCTGCAGGACGTGTCCCAGCACCGGAACGGCGGAGGTGTCCTGACTGTTGCCCAGGGCGAGGGCCACATTGCGCAGATAGCCCCGGCGCCGGGTGCGCAGAATTGGCGTCTCCTGAAACCTCGCCTGGAAGGCGGCCGGTCCCAGTTCCAGCTCCGGGATGAGCCGGGGGGCAACCAATTCGGGGCGCGGCGCCAGGGCCGCGTCTCCAGGGGTGTCCAACCACTTGCGGTTCCAGGGGCAAACCTGCTGGCAGATGTCACAGCCAAAAATCTGACTGCCCAGTGCCGGTCGCAGTTCGGCCGGGATGGCGCCTTTGTGTTCGATGGTGAGGTAGGCCAGGCAGCGCCGGGCATCCAGCGTCCGGTCCGCACCGATGCAGCCGGTGGGGCAGGCGTTGATGCAGCGCTGGCAGCTGCCGCAGTGGTCCGAACTGAAGGGGGCCTCAAATTCCAATCCCCGGTCCAGCAGCAGCTCGCCCAGCAGCAGGAAGGAACCCCACTGCGGGGAGATCAGGCAGGTATTGCGCCCGATCCAGCCCAGGCCTGCCTGCCAGGCCAGACTGCGCTCCAACAGGGGGGCGGAATCGGTGACCGCTTTCCAGGCCAGGCCCGGAAGATCGGCCTGGAGGCAGTCCGCGAGGATCTGTAATTTTTCCGGCAGCACCTGATGATAATCCCGGCCCCAGGCATAGGCGGCAATCCGGCCAAATTCAGGTCCCGGGGCCGTGGCCAGCGGTGGTGGGCCGCTGTGGCGCAGCCCGACGACCACCACGCTCTGGGCCCCCGGCAGCAGCCGCGCCGGATCGGTGCGGCCAGCCCGGGTGTCCGGGCGGGCCAGGTAGGCCATGCCTGCCTGGTGGCCTGCCGCCAGCCATTGGTCGTAGACGGCAAGATGGGCGGCCGGTGGCCGGGCCGGGCCGATGCCGAGCAGGACCAGCCCGATTTGGGCGGCCAGTTCCTGCAAGCGCTGGCGCAACGCGTTCACGGCATGAAATACCTGGTCAGCAGACTGCCAAGGTCCACCCCGGTATGGCGGCCGAGGATCTCAAAGAATCCAGCCCGATTGGCGGTCTGGTTTTGCTGCGTTTGGGCATAGTCCTTGAGAAAGGCAAAAAATGCCTCCTCACCGATGGCGGTTCTCAATTCTTCAAAAAACTGCGCCCCGCGCAAATAAACGGCGTTGCGATAGGGTAGATAACCGCCGTAGTCATAGATGCTGCGGTTGATCATCCCGGTGGGTTTGTAGAAATCCACCCGGTAGGCCCACCACCACTGCACGGCCTCGGCGCCGGATAGTTCGTAATACAGCCGTTCGCAGTAGGTGGCCAGGGCTTCGTCGAGCCACGGCTCAAGAGCCTGGTCATTGCCCACCTGGGCAAACCACCACTGATGGGAGGTTTCGTGCACGGCGATCATGGTCAGATAGCCGCGGTCGGTGCCCTCATAGAGGCTGTAGAAGCCCCGGCTGAGAAAATACAGCCCGTCATACTCCATCCCGTCCAGAAAATCGGCTTCCACCACGCTGAGGGTCGTGCGGT
>DAOQTN010000050.1:0-10485 GCA_035340555.1 Anaerolineaceae bacterium
TGATCCCCTGCGTGGGTTTGAGAACAAAGCGAACAGGTTAATTATAGCCCGAATATTGTTTGGATGAGCGCAGTTGCCCGGGTTTGCCAAGGAAAGTGGCGGGAAAATTTCACCAGTCCCGCTGAAGCGATGATGGGTGCGTGGCCAAAGACAGGACGGACGGACGGACCTCTTCCCAGCTTGAAGAGGATCGGCTGGATTGGTGCCGGGCAGAACCGTACTCCGGCTTGGCTCCGTATTGTCCGCCAGTTTGTGCGTTGGCAAATGCCCAAAAGAGTGGGAGCAAAGGGTTGATTGTGGGTTGGCAACTGTGCGATGCCAGCTGTGCGACGCCAGCTGCGACTGGGTCTGATGGCTGATCAGAATAATTCCAGCCGCATTTCGCGGACCACGGCCTCAAAGCCCAGTTTTTCATACACCGGGCGACCCTCATCGCTCGCGTGCAGGCAGGCCCGCCGGACGCCCCGGGCGCGCAGTTCAGCCAGAATGGCATTCATCAACGCGGTGGCCACCCCCTTGCGCCGCCAGTCGGGGTGGGTGAAGACGCTCAAAATATAGCCTTCCAGCCCTTGGGGATTCTTCAACGCCGGCGGCTTGCGGCGCACAATCACCCCGGCAATGCCGATGACCTGTCCCCCGGCTTCAGCCAACCAGCCCAGGAATTCGTCAGTGGGCATGGTGTCTGCCAGATAGGCCTCCGTTGGTTGGCGCAGGACTTCCAGTTCTTCGGGTGTCCCCCGTCCCATGTTCAGTAACATCTGCAGGCGATATTCCGCCAGGGTGGGAATATCGTCAAGCCGCGCCTGGCGGATTTGAAAATCAGGGTTGGTGGTCATATCGGCTCCTTGTCAAATAGGTCCTGGAATTAAGTGCCGCCGTTGATTTTACCGCGGATCCCAATTTTTGCAGGTTGTCATTGCCATTTTTACAATATCAAGGCAGTCTAAATTGAACCCTATACAGTAGATGCATATTGTGTATAATGAAAACAGCAGGTCAGGCGCTGATCTGCCCAACCCAAAGGAGGATTCTATGGCCTATACCTATAAAAACGCAAAGGGCGTTAGCTATATTCTGCACAGCAAGGAACGCGTTACCTCAACCGGTAAGAAAGCGGTCCTGTATTTCTTCTCCAAAGAGCAGAAAGCCGGCGCGCTGGATGCTGTTCCGGCCGGCTATGTGGTTACCGAAACCGCCAATGGCCTGCCCGTGCTGAAGAAGAAGTAAGCCCTCCAAGTTAACGATGCCCCTGGCCTCAATGGTCAGGGGCGTTTATTTTTTTAATCCCGTGTCGGCAAATGTGGCGCGCATCACTGCAGCCCGGGCCAAGGCACTGCGGTTGAATTGTGGTGTCCTGGTCTTTATCCTGGCAATGATCCTGGCAATTATCCTGCCAGGTAATCCCCTGCCAGGATCTGCGGCACCAGCTCGTCCAAATCTCGTTGGGGGGTGGTTTCCTCCGCCGGAGCGCCGCGTGCCAGGAGCTCGTTGGCTGCCCGGAGATGATCTTCCTCGCAGGCCGGGTGCTGCTTGACCGCCTGTGCCAGTTCGCCGGCCTTGCCGGTCTGGCCGTTTTTTTCCAGCCACTCACCCAGTGCCAGGACCGCCTGCACGACCTTGACCGCCAGCTGGCTGCTTTGGGCCGCGCGCAGCCCCTCCACCAGCAAACTGCGGGCGGAGACCAGCTGCCCCAAGTGGGTCTGGGCCTGTCCCAGGTTGATCAGGCAGGTGGTCAGGCTCAAGACGTCTTGTGTCAACCGGGCCAGGGCCAGGCCCTGGCGGTAAAACTCAACCGCCTGGGACCAACGCCCCCCGGCCGCCGCCGCCTCGCCCATATTGCTGAGCGCAATGGCCTGCCCGTCCCGGTCGCCGATTTTTATGCAGATTGCCAGGCTTTCTTCATACAAACCAATGGCGGCGGCATAATCCCCCTGGTAGTGGCGCACGGTGCCCAGGTTGTTATACTGCATGGCCAGGTTGTATTGATCCCCCAGCTGGCGGGCAATCTCCTGGCATTCCGTATAGAGCCGGGTGGCCTGTTCAAAATCGCCCTCCGAACAAGCCGTATCTGCCAGCATGTTGAGCGGCGGCATCAGCAGGCGCGGGTTTTGCAGTTGCCGGGCAATCTGGACGCTCTCTTCGAATAAACCGGCCGCGGCCTGCCAGTCTCCCAGTGCATTTTGGATGACCCCCAGCATGTACAGCGCCCGGACAATCCCCGGCGGGTAGCCAATCTTTTGGGATAATTCCAGCGCCTGCCGGGCCAGTTCACCGGCTTCGGCTTGGGATTTTCGTTTGCGAATCAGGTTGGCCAGCCACACCATCCCGATGGCCTGTTCGGCCGTCTGGCCTGTTTCGGCCAGCTGGCGCAGGGCCGCGGTCAGGGTGGTGATGGACGCGTCGTTCTGGGACAGCCGGGACTGCATGATCCCCAGGCGGACCAATATCCGGCCGCACAGCGGTGCAGCCAGGGGATCGTCTGCCAGCTGCTCGAGAGCGCGCTCGAAAAGGACTGCCCCATCCTGATACCGGCTGCGGAAATCGTGGCAGAGATAGAGCCCCTGCAGATACTGGTCCAACTGGTCGAGCCGCCGGTTGGAGAGTGCATTTTCCCAGCCCAGGACAATGTTTTCCAGGTTTGCCCCAATGGCGCGCAATGCCTCCATCTGATCCCGCGTCTCCAGCTGTTGTGTCCGCTGCTGGACGTAGCTGGCAAAATACCGGCTGTGCCGCTGGCGCACATCCTGATCCAGGGGTTCGTCCAGTGCCAGTTTTTCCGCAGCGTACTGCCGGACCGATTCGTGCAATCCCCAGCGCCCCTGTTCGTCCCACCGCAACAACAGGTGATCCTGCAGCCGGATCAGGATCTCCGGGGTGATCCCGGCCACCGCCTGGGCCGCGTCGGTCTCAAATCCGCCGCGAAAAACGCCCAGTTGGGCCAGCCCGGCCTGCTCGGCCGCATCCAGCAGCTGCCAGGAATAGTTCAGCGTGGCGCGCAAACTGCGGTGCCGGGCCGGCACATTGACCAGGCTGGTGGCCAGGACATCGATGTTTTGCCGGAGTTCAGCCGCAATCTCACCCAGGCCGCGCGCCCGATGGGCCGAGGCCGCCAGTTCCAGGCTCAGCGGCGAGCCTTCCACCAGGCGGCAAATTTCAATTAACGCCTCAAAATCGGCCTCCGTCAGTGCGGCACGCTGTTGGGTGCGTTCCAGGGTATGAATAAACAGCTGGATTGCGCTGTAGGAGTCCAGCCCCTGTCCGGGTGTGCCATCTGGGTACGTCAACCCTTCCACCCGGAAGACCCACTCTTCCTGCAGATTCAAACGAGTTCGCGAGGTTGCCAGGATTTTCACCCCGGGCACGGCGGCCAGCAGCGTCCCCAGACAAGCGATTCCCCCGGTCAGATGCTCCAGGTTGTCCAGCACCAGCAAAATGGTTGAACCGCTCAGCGCCTGGATCAGCCGCGTGCGGGGGTCTTCCCGCTCGGAACCGGGCAGCCCCAGTCCTTCGGCAATGGCCGCTGGGATCTGGTCACAGTGCCTGACAGCGCTGAGGGGAATAAAGAATACGCCCCGGGTGTGCAGACCGGTCTGCTCCCGGGCGGCCTCCAGCGCCAGGCGGGTTTTGCCAATTCCACCCGGGCCCAGGAGGGTGATCAGACGGCAGTCGGGTTTGGCCAGCAGATGGGCCAGCTCGTCCAGTTCATCTTGGCGCCCGGTAAACGGGGTCAAGCCTCCTGGCAGGTTGTGTGGGGCGACGGGGTGGCGGGGTTGGGGTGGTTTGTTCTGTAAGGCCCCCTGGCGGATGGCCTCGAACAGGGCCCGGGTTTCCGCCGCCGGCTCCAGGTCCAGTTCTTCTTTTAAGTAGCGCCGGCAGATCGCATACTGGGCCTGTGCGGCGCTCCACTGGCCCTCCAGCGCCAGCAGGCGCATCAATTCGCCGTGGGCGGCTTCATCCCAGGGGGCCAGCTGCAGCAGCCGGGCGGACAGCTCCCGCGCCTGGGCATAGGCCCCCCGCCGTTCATGATATTCCACCAGGGCGTCGATGGCCTCCACTGCCTGCCGGTTGAGGGCCTCGCGCGTTAACATGGCCCATTCTTCGAAGCCGGAACTGTCGCCCAGTGAAAAATGTTCCAGAAACTGCCCCCGGTACCAGCCCAGGGCCCGGTGCAGCTGGCGTGGATTGAGTCCGGCCAGGCCCGTATTTCTTTTATAGAACTGCTGGGCGGTGGCGCAGTCCTGCTGGAACGCGACCACATCCACCCAGACGTCGGAGGCCGGGTTCCAGGCCACCGTATCCTCCTGGAACAGCAAAAAAGAGGGGCCCAGTTCGCTGCCGCCATCCCCCCCCAGCGCTTTGCGCAGCGTGGACAGGGCCTGCCTCAAGTTGTGCAGGGCCGCATCGGGGGACTGGTCCGGCCACAGCAGTTCAGCCAGGGCTTCCCGGGTGTGCGGATGGGCGCGTTCGACCAGCAAATAAGCCAGGAGGGCACGGACCTTGTCGGTTCGCAGACCCGTCACGGGCTGCTCATCTATTTTGATTTCCAATACCCCGAACAGGCGGACGGAGAATTTCACAGTGGATCAACCTCTCATAAATTATACCTGATCCCACTTTTTTGACGCTTTGTTGACGCCCTTTTTGTATCCTGAAACCAGTACTCTCTCATTCCTTGTTTTTTGTTCAGGAGAAAATCATGAAAATCAACCGCTTTGCCCTTCTGGCCGCCCTGGCCCTGGTCCTGCTCAACCTGGCGGCGCCCGCCCGGCCGGTGCGCGCCGCGACGACTTTTTTGGTGGACACGCAGAATAACACCGACGAGGATATTCCAGGAGACTGCATCTGCGCGGACAGCAATGGCGACTGCAGCCTGCCGGCCGCCATCCAGGAAGCCGATGCCTGTCCCGGTGCGGATACCATCCGCCTGTCCCACGTTGCCTACCAGCTTGAGGAACGCGTGTTTGAAATCCATGAGGATTTGACGATCACCAACCCCCTGGCCAGCTTCAGCGCCATTTCCAACGGTTCGGTCGCCCGTCTCTTTATTGTGCCGTCGGGGGTGAAATTGACCCTGGATGCCGTCAAGATCAACTACTCCGGTGGTATTGAGAGTAACGGGCAAGTTTGGCTCTATGACTGCATGCTGGAGGATAACCAACCGGATGCGGGTGAGGATGGGGGCGCCATCTGGTCCGGTTCTGCCAACGGGTACCTCTACATTGACCATTCCTGGATCGGCAACAACACAGCCGGCACCGGCGCGGATGGCGGTGGCATTTACAGCAATTCCCCGACCATGATCTTCAATTCATTCGTCTACGAAAATAGCGCGGTCGACGGCGGCGGGATCTATCTGGCCGGTGGCTCTCAATCCATTGTCCTGGAGACCCGTGTCAATGATAATACGGCAACCGCCAATGGGGGGGGGCTGTATGTGGTGGCTGGCGGTTACGGTGCCTCTCATTCGGTGGCAGGCAGCCATATTGTCAATAATGAAGCTCAAAATGGCGGCGGTCTTTTTGTCACGGAAACGGACATCTACCTGACCAATACCAGCCTGATTGCCAACCATGCCACCAACAATGGCGGGGGACTGTTGATCACCGCCCAGATCACCTATCCCAAGGCCTATCTGACCAATGTCACCGTGGGGGGCAATGCTGCTGAAAACCACGGCGGCGGCTTGTGTTTTGGTGCCGATACCCGCGGCGACTTATCCAATGTCACGGTGACCCAGAACTCCGCCGACTGGAGCACCACGGGCGTGGGGAATGGCAGTGGGGATGGCGGGGGCATTGCGAACCTGTCGCAGCACGAGATCCTGCTGCGCAACTCCGTCATCGCCGAAAACAGCGACCGCTCGCTGGTGGCGCCGCCCAATTATGGCAAGCCCGACTGCGATGGCCTATTTACCTCCGGCGGCTACAATCTGATCGGCAACAAGACCTGCACGGTCACGGCTCAAAGTGGTGATCAGTTCGGCAACCGCTTCCTGTTGGTTGATCCCCTGCTGGGGGATCGGATTGACGGCGCGGATCCCAATTTCACCTCATACTATCCCATCCTGGCCGGCAGCCCGCTCATCGACCGGGCCAACCCCACCGGCTGCGTCGATTCCGATGGCGACCCCATCACCACCGACCAGCTGGAGCGGCCGCGCCCCTTGGGGTTGTTCTGCGACATTGGCGCCTTCGAGTCGTCCTTCAGCCTGAGCGGGATTTACCTGCCGGTTGTCCTGCGCTGAAACCCCTGTTCATCCCCAATCGCGTCAAGGCACAAAGGATTTCCGGTGAAATCAACAACCTACCACTCCTTCCTGCTGCGCATCTGGTGCAATCCTTCACCAGACCATCCCGACTGGCGGGCCTCCCTGGAGGATCCCCGGACCCGGCAGGTGGTGGGGTTCAACAACCTGGAAGCCCTGACCGAGTACCTCAAACAGCATACGATCCCGTCAAAAACATCCCAAAAATTTCCTGATCTGGAGTAACCAACCATTCGCCCGGGCCACAAACCCGGGCGAATGATCAGTGTTGCGCTGGTTCTTTAGGAAGCGGCTCCTGCCAGGCGTCAATCCCTGACCGGTTTTGGCCCGGGGATCCGGCTGGTGCCGGTTCGGGATTGGTCCGGGATTGAGCCGGGATCCGTCCGGTTTCTGCTCGGAGGCCGCCCGGGATCAGGTCGGGATTGAGCCGGGGTCAGCCCTGAGGCGGTAATTTCAGCCCGGCGTTCAAAATCTGCTGCACCAGGGCCGGACCGGAATAGATCAGCCCGGTGTAGAGCTGCACCAGGACTGCACCGGCATCCAGCCGGGCCTGGGCATCACCCGGGGTCATCACCCCGCCGCTGGCAACCACCGGAATCCGCCCGGCCAGGAGCTTCACCACCCGGGATACCAGCTGTTGATTCAGCGCGCTCAGCGGCTTGCCGCTCAGGCCGCCGGTTTCGCCCGCCAGATTGGAGTGCAGCGGCGGTCGGCTGATGGTGGTGTTGCCAATGATGACCCCATCCATCCGGGTGGTGAGGATGGCGTCAAGAGCCGCATCCAGCCCAGCCGTATCCAGGTCGGGGGCCAGTTTGACCAGCACCGGGACCCGGCGTCCCACCCGGCTCGTCTGGGCCTCCCGGGCAGTGTTTATGGCCCCCAGCAGGGGGGTCAGGGCATCGCCGGCCTGCAGTTTGCGCAGGTCCGGCGTATTGGGCGAACTGACATTGACCGCCAGATAATCTGCCAGAGGGGCAAATTTTTCCACCAGCGTCACATAATCGCCGGCGGCCTCCTCCAGTGGGGTCGCCTTGTTCTTGCCGATATTGACCCCCAGAATGAGCCCTCGGGGACGGCGGAAGCGGAGCCGTTGGGCCATAAAATCGGCCCCCCGGTTGGGAAAACCCATCCGGTTGATCACGGCCTCATCCGGCACCAGGCGGAAGCAGCGTGGCAGGGGGTTGCCGGGCTGTCCCAGCGGGGTCACCGTGCCGACTTCGATATGGCCAAATCCCAGCCCGGCCAGGCCGCGCCAGCCGAAGCCGTCCTTGTCATAGCCGGCGGCCATGCCCAACGGGTTGGGAAAGGTCAACCCAAAGGCTTTGACTGCGGGTCCGTTTTGCCGGGCGCGAAACATGGCCTGGATGACCCAGCGCCCGGGGGCGATGCCGCCGCCCAGGCGGAGCATGGCGATGGTCAGGTTATGGGCCTGTTCGGGGGTCAGCTTGTAAATCAGGGGCCGCAACAGGGAATACAGATCCATTTTTTGATTTCCTCCTTATTTGTTCTCGTTCAAAAACTGGCGTACAGCCGCAATCTGTTCGGCGGGAATGCGCCCGTTGCGCTCCCAGGTATCCAGCAACCCGGTCAGGGTGAGCACGGCATGCAGCCGGTACCCTTCCCCGGCGAGGGCCTCCCGGGCACCGGACTGCCGGTCAATCAGAACCACCACATCCTTGACCACCAGCCCGGCTGCGGTCAGCTGCTGGATGGCCTCAAATTTGCTGCCACCGTTGGTGGCCAGATCATCAATCACCACAGCGGTCTCGCCGGGGGTGAACTGGCCCTCAATCTCCGCCCGGGTGCCGTAGGTTTTGGCCTCCTTGCGGGGGTAGATCATCGGCCGGCCGCTTTGCAGGCTGATGGCGGTGCCAATCGGCAGCGCGGCATACGGCAGCGCCGCCAGCCGGTCAAACTGCAGCCGGGCCAGGATCGGCCTGAAAGCCGCCCCAACCTCCGCCAGCAGTCCCGGGTGGGAGGCCAGCTGCCGCAGGTCAATATAGATCGGCGAGATCAGCCCGGATTTCAGGGTAAAACTGCCAAATTTGACGCAGCCGGCTTGCAGCAGGCCCTCGGCCAGCGCCGGGGCAATTCCGGGTTCGGCAGGCGGGGTCTGGATCTGGCGGTCCTGAACAGCCTGACGGGCCTGGGCGATGGCGGCATGCAGTTCCCGGGCTGCTGCTCGCGGATCGGCGGCGCGTGAAATGGCCCGGGAGACCGGGATCAGCAGTCCCAGGCCATCGGCACGCAGCCCGGCCGAGAGAGCTGCATTCAGGTCGCCACCCTGGGCGCCGACCCCGGGTGCCAGGATCCATAAATCCGGCGCCAGGGCCCGCACGTCAGCCAGGGCCTGGGGATGGGTTGCCCCGACCACCAGACCGACGTTGTTTTGCCCGTTCCAGTCCCGGGCCAGAACGGCCACCTTTTCATATAAATAGCGGGCTTGGGGATCGCCCAGCAGACGCAGGTCCTGCAGGTCGGCCGCCCCCGGATTGGAGGTTTTGCACAGCAGAAAAACCCCCCGCTCCGATTGCCGCGTGAACGGCTGGATGGCATCGTGGCCCAGGTAGGGGCTCAGGGTGATGGCATGGGCTCCCAGGGTCTCAAAAGCGGATTGGGCGTAGGCCTCGGCGGTGCTGGCAATGTCGCCGCGTTTGGCATCCAGGATGACCGGGATGCCGACCGGCACCGCGGCGATCACCTCCGCCAGAGCCTGCCAGCCGGCCGGTCCCAGCGCCTCAAAAAATGCCGCATTGGGCTTGTAGGCCAGGGCCACATCGCTGGTAGCACCAATCAGCCGCAGGCAGAACTCGCGGGCCGCCGCCGGGGTGGGGGCAGCCAGATCGGCGGTATGCGGATCCAGGCCGATGCACAGCAGCGATCCGGTTTCCCGGGCGCGCCGGTCCAGTCGGGTGAAGAAGGCGTTGGGTGTATTCATCAGGCCTTCCCCAGCACCATGGCCAGCAGTGCCATGCGGGTGTACAGGCCGTATTCCATCTGGCGGAAGTAGGCCGCCCGCGAGTCGTCGTCCACCTCGACGCTGATTTCACCCACCCGCGGCAGGGGGTGCATGACAATCATCTCCTCCTTGGCCCGGGTCATGGTTTCCAGGGAGATCACATAGGTTCCCTTGACCGCTTCGTAAACGGCCGGATCTTCAAAACGTTCCTTCTGAACCCGCGTGACATAAATCACATCGCTCTCTGCCAGCACGGGGTCCAGCTCCTGGTATTCCGTTTGAGGGCGTGATACTTCAGCCATGATCTCCTCCGGCATCCGCAGGATCTCCGGAGAGACGTAATTGATTTTTACATCGTACAGTGAAAGCAGCCGGGCCAGGGAATGCACGGTCCGCCCGTGTTTCAGATCCCCCAGCAGGGTGATGGTCAGGCCGTCAATCCGGCCCAACTCGGCCTGAATGGTAAACAGATCCAGCAGGGCCTGGGTGGGATGTTCGCCGATGCCATCACCGGCATTGATGATGGGTTTGCGGGCGTATTTGGCGGCCAGCGCGGCGGAACCGACCTCGGGGTGGCGCAGGACGATCACGTCGGCATAAGCCTCCAGGGTGCGCACGGTATCCGGCAGCGATTCGCCCTTGGAGACGGATGAGTAGCGCACTTCGTTGATCGGGATGACGCTGCCCCCCAGCCGCTCCATGGCGGCAGTGAATGAAGAAGAGGTCCTTGTGGAGGGTTCATAGAAGAGACTGGCCAGAATTTTCCCTTTCAGCAGATCAAAGGTGCCCACCCGCATGACCATTTCCTGCATTTCATGCGCCACCTCAAAGACATATTCCAGATCCTGCCGGTCAAACTGTTTGACGGACAGGATATCGCTCCCATAATACGGTGCATTTTGATGATCGCCAAACGGCAGATGCGGATTGTTTCGCTTGAGGGGGGGAAGATGAGTTGCCATATAATTGTTCTCCTTTTATCAATCTGATCAAGATTCGTGGGATGATAGCCTGGGACGCAGATTGCGCCCCGTTCCTGGCGGCAGCAGCAGCCGCCCATTTTCATAGACCCGTTGGCCGCGCAGCGTGACGGACTGGACCCGTCCGTGGACCCGGTGCCCCTCGAAGGGGGTCCAGCCGCAGCGGCTGAAGAAATCACTGGCCCGGATCTCCCACCCGGCCTCCGGATCCACCTCGATCCAGGTGTCCGTCTGGGGCGGCAGGTGAAAAATGCGGGCCGGGTTGGTGTGGCAGCGCTGGA
>DAOQTN010000051.1:0-5388 GCA_035340555.1 Anaerolineaceae bacterium
GGGGGGGGTGGGGGGGGTGGGGTGGGGGGTGGGGCGGGCGGGGGGGGCGGGGAGGGGGGTGGCGATTGCCAGCGGGGTCGGGGTGGGAACGGTACCGGTCAGGCCGGGCGGAATGTCACCGGGCAGGGTTGCCGAGGGGCTGGGCGGCAGCGAAACACCCACCGCGGGCGTGCAGCCTGCCAGCAGGAAAATTACCAGCAGGAGCGCCCAGCCGCGGTGGGTGATCCGGGACGTCAGCGCGGGCCGCCTATCCGCTTGCGGGGGGTGTTTCAAAGGTCACCTGGCGTTCATCCACACTGTCCAGGTCGGGATAATACAACCGCACCGCGGCCGTAAACGGCCCGACCGCGGTGGCGGAACGAATGTGCATGGTGAAGCTCAGCTGTGCCACCGCCGTCTCGATGATGTGGGTCAGGGAGACCACCTCCCCGTCAGCCGCGCTGAGCTGGATTTCCAGATTCGGCGGCTGCTGAAACGAGGTCAACTCCACCAACACCCGCACCCGGCGGCCGTCGGCATAGGGCTGCACGGCCAGATCAACCAGCCGCACCTCGGCCGGGGGCCGGGCATCTTCATCCGGGGGTTGAAAGGCAAAACGGGGCCCGGTCATGGGGTTAGGCGGTGATCCGGCGGGCTTCCATGTAGAAGCGCTTTTCTTTGGCCTCACCCATGGAGAAGGTTTTGCGCGGCAGGGCGCCGTCCAGGATGACGGTCTTGAAGAGATCATTTTTGGGCATGCCGGGCAGGTAGAAACCCAGCTGACCGGGCTGCGCGCCCAGTTCACAAACCACGTCTTCACCGTGGACATAATCGATCTTCTCGGCCCCGCCGTTTTTGAGCCAGCCATCCAGGAAGGCTTGCAGCGTGCCAACCGGGAGGTTGGAGGTGGGGCGGGTGATCCAGGCCACCTGGCAGCCGGTGCTGGCGATGACACCCACCGCCTGCTCTGCGCCCTGCTGGCCATCCACAATTTGCACCATTTCAGCCGCGTTCCGGCAGGCTTGGAAATGAATCGCACCGCCGTAGAAGGCGGTCATGGCCTCAGTCAGGTCCTGGCGCACACCGAACAACACCCGGTGAATTGGCTCAAATTCCAGGCCCTCATCGTGGACGTTTTCGATCTCCACCAGCGCATAGCGGGCGGGATGATTCAGGCCCACACTGGGCTTCAATTTTTCCCAGATGGCCTTGGCGGTGGCCAGCGAGTGGTTGCCGTCGCCCATGGCGAACAGCAGGACCCCCTTGTCGGCCCCGACCCCGTAGCGGCGGGCAAACTGGGCCGGATCGGCCAGTTTTTCCAGGGCACCCACCACCTGCTTTTCCACGGCCGGATCGGTGACGTGGTAGCCGCGCAGATGGCCGCTGCCCAGCATCAGCTCAAAGTCGTAGACCGGGGTCAGCTGGTCGCGCCGGGCGGCCACGGGCTCAATCACCGTCCGCTCGGGATCGTCAATCAGCACCAGGATATGCGGCAGTTCCAGCGCAGCGCCCTGGCGGATGCGCACCCGCGGCGGGATGCGTTCCAGAATGGTGCCTTCGGTGGCCCGGATCAGGGTTTGGGAGCCCTTGTTGTAATCATAGCGTTCCAGGTCCAGGGCCAGCATCAGACCGCGGCGGGTCCGCCCGGAGGCGGTGCGTTCAACATAAATCAACCCTTCGTAGGCGGTGAGCAGTCCTTCAGCCAGATAGGCCTGCATGGCCTGCTGGGTGCTCTCGATCCGGCGGGCCTCTTCCGGGGTCTCGAGATAGACCTCCGGCAGGGTCAGGCGGAAGGTTGAGGGCGAGGCCCCCACGGTTTCCTCAACCTGCTGCCAGTATTCCGGCTGCGAGGTGAACTGGTCGCAGGCAATGACCGCCCACTTCGTCAAATTGGTGCCGGGTTTGGGCAGCAAAATATCGGCAATCTGAATGCCAATTTCAGGGTAATTACGCATGGCTTGAGCCTCCCAAGAGATGATATGCTTTGCTTACCGGGTATTTTACCCCAAATGCCCCAAATCAGGCACCTTAAGGCGTTTTATCCAGCAGGGCGATCATCTCCTGGACCATCCGGCCCTGCCGCTCCCGCTCATCCGGCGCCAGATTCATCTCCGTCAGGCAGGCAGCGGTGTAATCCTGCAGGAAGGAGCGGCTGACCGACTGCACGGCGGCATGGATCGCCGTCAGCTGCTGCATGATCTCGCGGCAGTCCCGTTCCTCATCCAGCATGGCCTGGACACCGCGCAGTTGACCTTCAATGCGCCGCAGCCGTTGGACCAGCCGGGTTTTGGTTTCCTGGTCTTGTATTTTCATGATGATGTTCCATTTCTTGCAGTTTTTGGCAGTTTCTGGCAGTGGACCGGCACCCGGCCGGTTTGTTGTCAACCTGCTCAACCAAAGCCGCCGCGTGAGCCGCAGCTGCTGGCAAAGCCGGACGAACCGGCTCCACCGCCGCTGCTGCTGCTGCTGCCAAAGGCCGCCGCAACAGAGACCTTCTTTTGGGTGTCGCTGCTGGCACAGCTCGGGCAGACCGGGCTGAGATCGGCTTCAGAAAATCGCACCATTTTTTCAAAAGTCCCGCCGCACTGGCGGCAGATATATTCGTACAGGGGCATCCCATCACCTCAACTCATAAAAAGTGGTTCTTGTTATACTGTACCCCAGTATAGCATATCCTGGCCAGGCGTCAAGATTTTTGCCGCCCGTCAGGCCCGGACCACCTCCCTTGCCCGGCGTGTGGGGATCCTGCCCTGGTTCATCTGGGTCCATCCACCACTCCGATAAAAAGACAAAAGGAGTCTGGCAGGTGATGTAGGGTCCGGTGCCACCTCGCGCCGAAGGGACTGCCCAAACGGTCCGCCCGACTGCCGAGGCACGGCATCGTCAGATTCCGGTTGTGTCAACCCGGGTCGGGCTGCTGGGCCGCACTTTCCCGCATTGCGCCACCCATCCCTTCGCAGGTTGAGATGCAAAATTGATCAGCGTTTCAGCCCGATTGACGTGTAATAAATTCAACCGGCAACGATTCACTTGGAGGGTGCCATGGGTTTCGACAAAGACAGCTGGAAATCTCAAATTGCAGCCTATTTTAAGTCCCACGCTCCCCAGCTTAGACAGGCTGGGACGGATGCCTTGTATGGGCTGGTGATGGCTGGCGTCCTGTTGCCAGCCATCAGTGCTTTTCAGACAGGGGATGCTTATCCGATGATGCTAGAGTTGTCCACCCTGTTGGGGAATATTAGTGGTGGCTTGATTTCCAACCTGATCCATAGCTTGAAAGATAAGACGGATGAAGAAATAGCCCGTGAAATAAATGAAACCCCTCAACGGGAAGCCGCGCTTCAGCAGGCCATGGATGCTTTGTTGGAAAAGCTTGATGTTGTGACCGTGGTACAGCAGACACTGTCAGAAGCAGACAGACAGTGGTTTGTTGAAACGCTTCAAGCAGAACTCCAAAAGAGCAACAGCCAGCTCTCAATAAACACCGGCGGGGCACCTTATATTCAGGGGAATGTCATTACAACCGAATTTATTGCGCGTGATCAGATTTTTTCACAAGTAAATTACCAGATTTTTCACCTTAATCCTCGCGACAGTTTTCCATTCATTCCCAATTGGCCTGGCGAATTTGGGTACACCAGCCCAGACAGCGCCTCCAACGCTTTTATCCGTTCCTATTTCAGCGCTCTGGCAAAACACTGTCAAGAATTGGAATTGGAGCGCATCCACCAGCGTTTGGCCCGTCCGAAAATTAAGGCGAGACTTTCCTTGGACGTGCTCTATACGGATCTGAATGTCCTCCGCCCACCACAGGATCAGGAACTGAATATCCGCCGTCTGAGCGCTCAATTGGAGTTTGAAGATAGTGGTGACCGTCAGCCGTTGATGGCTGTGATCGCTGATCCAGACCAGTATTATTTTATGTTGCTGGGCGTGGCGGGCAGTGGAAAGACAACTTTTGTCAATTACCTGACTTTTGCCCTGGCCAAGGCCGCCAGTGGTGAGCCTCTGGAGAATGGGGAACGGGCAACCAAACTGCCGGAGAATTTGCAAGGCCTCCTGCCGGTGCGGATTATCCTGAAGCATGTTGCCGCGGACATTTCCCCCAAGAGATCCTGTAGTAGCCCGGATTTGATTTGGGGCGCCATCGAGAAGGATATGAAGTCATTGATTGGGGATGACGGTACTGCAGAGGCCTTCAAGGCCTTTCAACAACTTATTCTTACCCGGGGTGTGATGATATTATTGGATGGCTTGGATGAGGTCCCTGAAGCTGGCGGGCGGCGAAAATGTCTGCTTGAATCAGTTCAGGCCTGGCTAAATTGTTTTACCGGACCCAAACCGCGCGTGCTTTTTACTGCCCGACCTTATGCCTATGAGGATCCTGAATTGCGGATCCCGGGTTGCGAAATGTTGTTTTTATCCCCTTTCAATAAGGAACAAATTAATCATTTTGTGGATCAATGGTATCGGGCTGTGGGACCGGTGATCGGCTGGGATGAGAATACCACGGCTGGGCGCAGCAAAGCGTTGAAGGAGGCAATTGAGAGCCGTCCATACCTTGCCCGCCTGGCTGGTCGACCTTTGCTGTTGACCCTTGCGGCTGCGATTGATTCCGAAGATGGCAAGCTGCCGGTTGACCGTTCGGGCTTATATGAAGAAGCAGTAAATTTGTTGCTGCTGCGTTGGCAACGCGGCAGCGAAATTCACGATTCGGATGGCACCCCCTCCGATCCCCAGATTGCCCTGGTCCAGGCCATCCCCGAGGATAAAAAACGGCGGGCATTGGAAGAACTGGCTTTTAATGTCCATCAACGCCAGGCGAATCCAAAAGAGCGCAGTGCTGAAACAGCAGATATTCCAGCTAAAGAAATTTATGGCGTATTCAGCCCGCTGGTTCCAGAGGTGAATGCGACGATACTCTTGAAGTTTATTGAAGATCGCACCGGTTTATTGGTTGTACGCAACGAAAAATTCTATACTTTTTTGCATCGTTCGTTTCAGGAGTATTTGGCCGGTTGTTATCTATTAAATCAGGATAACTTTACCGCCCAGATGAGATCCTTGTTGGAATCGGATCAGGACTGGTGGCGGGACGTTTATCTGCTTGCCATGGGTGCCACCCGGCGGACCCTGTCTTATGCATTGGATATCCTGGAAGAATTTGTGACAGAAATACCAACTGAAGAATGTCTGGAGAGAATTACGCCTGAGCGACAGCGTTTGGCAATGCTGACTGGAATGGCCTTGTTGGAACTGCGGATCCAGGAACGGACTTCAAATAGCCGTCGGGCAGGCCGGGTGAAAGATTGGACCGCAGCCTGGCTGGTGAATATTTTAAGAACAACGCTACTCCCGCTGCAGGAGCGGGTTAATGCTGGCAATATCCTGGCTGATTTGGGTGATCCC